>NZ_JBFULQ010000022.1:0-25720 GCF_054049815.1 Mesorhizobium sp. P5_C1
GAATAGTATGGCAGCGCCAGGCCGGAGACGCCGACCAGGCCAACGGCGCTGGCCGAGGTGACGAAAGCACGGCGGGTCATCGAGAGCTTGTTCATGGCTGTCTCCTGGATGGCTTGAACGGTGCCACCAAGGTCCAGCCTCAATGTTTCAGGCGCATCTCGAAACCATGACGGTTTGATAACAACCAACAGGCTGGGCACGTTCTCCCCTTCTCCCAGGGGGAGAAGGGGAGAACGCACCCAGTCGCCTTAAGCCGCTTGCGGTTCCGGATCGAAGGCCGGTCGGCTGGTGTTGATCAACAGCGAGATACAGGCGGCGGCGATTGCCGTCATGCCGGCGATCATGAAGGCCAGCTCGTAATTGCCCTGAAGCTCGCGCATCGTGCCGCCGAAGGCTGCGGCAGCAGCTGCGCCGATCTGATGTCCAGCGACGATCCAGCCGAACACGATCGGACCGCTGCGATCGCCGAATGCCTCGTTGGCGAGCCTCAGCGTCGGCGGCACGGTGGCGATCCAGTCGAGGCCGTAAAGCACCGCGAAGATGATCAGGCTGGTTGCCGAGAAGCCGGAATAGGGCAGGTAGATCAGCGACAGGCCACGGATCCCATAATAGACGCCGAGCAGCTTGCGCGGGTCGAAACGGTCGGTGAGCCAGCCCGACAGCGTCGTGCCGATCAGGTCGAAAATGCCCATCATCGACAGCAGGCCGGCGGCCTGCACCTCGCCGATGCCCATGTCGCCGCAGAAGGCGATCAGATGCGTGCCGACCAGTCCGTTGGTGGTGAAACCGCAGACGAAGAAGGTGGCGAACAGATACCAGAACACGCGCGTGCCGGCGGCGCGGCGCAGCGTCGAGAACGTGTGGGCTAGGAAATTGCCCTGCGATGCCGGTGACACCGGCGGCACATCGTCGGCCGCGGCACCATAGCGCACCATGCCGATCGAAGCCGGCCGCTCCGGCACCAGCAGCCAGACCAGCGGCACCAGAGCAGCGGTGGCGATCGAAACGGCGATGACAACCGGCTGCCAGCCGCCCGACTGTGCCAGCGAGGCGATCAGCGGCAGGAACACCAGCATGCCGGAGGCACTGGAGGCCGACATCAGCCCCATGACAAGGCCGCGATTGGTCTTGAACCAGCGGTTGACGATGGTAGCGCCGAGCACGCTGGCGACAGCGCCGGAACCAATGCCCGAGAACACGCCCCAGGTGATGAACAGATGCCAAGGCTTGGTCATCAAGAGGCTAAGCGCGGTCGAGCCTGACATCACCACCAGCGAGGCAAGCAGCGTGCGGCGCAGCCCGATCCGCTCCATCAGGGCGGCGGCGAACGGCCCGGTCAGGCCGTAGAGCAGGATGCCGACACCGGCGGCCAGCGAAACGACGTCGCGGCGCCAGCCGAAACTGTTCTCCAACGGCAGCATCATGACGGCGGGCGCCGAGCGCAGGCCGGCCGCGACCAGCAGGCAGAGGAAGATGACGCCAACCACGACGAAAGCGTAGCGCTGGCCAAACGGACGGGATTGAGCTATCATGTTACTGACCGGTACGTTGCAGATGGGAGAAGGTATACGTACCGATCGGTAACATTGTCAATCGAGTTCCATGATGCCAACGGACAAAAATATTGAACTGACCATCAGCGACGGTCATGCATCGGCGCCACCGAAGGCCGCCAAGAAGATCCTCGACGTGGCCTACGAGCTGTTCTACCGACGCGGTATCAGGGCGATCGGCGTCGACGAGATCGTCAAGCGCGCCGGCGTCACCAAGCCCAGCCTCTATCGCAGCTTTCCCTCCAAGGATGAGCTGGCGGCCYCCTATCTCAGGCAGTACGACCAGGAATACTGGGAGCGTTTCGATGAGGCGGTCGCCGCCCATCCCGGCGACCCGCGTGCGCAGATCAAGGCATTCCTGACCCGCATCGGCAAGCGAACGCAGGTGGCGGACTATCGCGGCTGCGGCATGACCAATGCGGCGGTCGAGTACCCCGAACACAGCCATCCGGCCCGCGTGGTCAGCGAGGCCAACAAGCAGGAATTGCGCCGCCGCCTGCGCGCCATGGCGGTTGCAATGGGTGCGCAGGATCCCGATACGCTGGGCGACGGCCTGCTGCTGCTTATCGAAGGCGCCTATATCAGCGGCCAGCTGTTCGGGCTCGGCGGCCCGGCGCAGTCGGTCGCTCGCAACGCCGATCTGCTGATTGAAGCGAGCTTGAAGAAATAGCGTTTGACGCTACGCTGCGATGGCTTGCAACGGAGATTGTCGGCCATGCGCGCTCTTCTGATCCCGTTCGTCTTGGCCGGTTTCTGCCAGGCTGCGCAGGCGAGCGATATATCTAGCGCCTATACCGATCTCGACTGGAAGAAGGACTGCGTAACCTACGCGCAGGCCGAAGAAGGCGACGGCGACTGGGCCGATCTCGCCTGTTCAGGCTATCGCGGCTACCCCGTTCTGATCGCCTATGACGACGCGCGCGAATCGCTGTTTTATGGCTTTCCGCCCGGCAGCGACATGACATCGGTCTGGGAGAGTTTCTCCGGCTTCAATTCGTCCGGCGCCAGGATCGAGTGGCGCATCGAAACCACGGGCGACAAGGCTGTGCCCTTTGCCGCGATCCACCGCCGCTCGATCAGCAACCCGGACGACGAAAAGAAGCCGACCGAGGTGCTGCTCATCGCCAAGGTCGGCCAGATGGACGCCCGCGATGGCTGCACGGTCGGCCTGGTGCTGGCCACCGGCAATCCCGCCGCCAACGATCAGGCGCGCAAACTGGCCGACGAGAAAGCGCGGACGTTCGCCTGCGGCAAGGACCGGCACACCGTCATCGGCAACGTGCCGGCTTTCGGTCGGGTCGATAACTAAGCTCGTCGGATTGGCCGCAGCGTCCGCAACTTCGTCATCCACGGGCGGAGCAACGAGCGTAGCGACGCAGCGCAGACCCGAGGATCCATGCCGCGAAATCACAACGCCGTAGCGGTGCAGAATTCTGTTCCGCCGCGTCCGCGACAGGCATCACGGCATGGATCCCAGGGTCTGCGCGTGGGATGACGAAGCTGAGCTACTTGCTCGCCTTGGCCCGAGCGATCGCCTCGAGGATCATCTTCTTGGCGTATTTGGAATCGTGCCAGCCTTCGATCTTGACCCATTTGCCGGGCTCGAGATCCTTGTAGTGCTCGAAGAAGTGCTGGACCTGCTGGCGCGTGATGTCGGGCAGCTGCGTGTACTCGGTGACGTTTTCGTAGCGCAGCGTCAGCTTGGGTGACGGCACGGCGATGATCTTTTCGTCCTGGCCGGCATTGTCTTCCATGATCAGCACGCCGATTGGCCTGACATTAATGACGCAGCCCGGCACCAGCGCACGGGTGTTGCAGACCAGCACGTCGATCGGATCGCCGTCGCCCGACAGCGTGTGTGGCACGAAGCCGTAATTGCCGGGGTAGCGCATCGAGGTGTGCAGGAAGCGGTCGACGAACAGCGTGCCGGCCTCCTTGTCCATCTCGTATTTGATCGGCTCGCCACCGATCGGCACCTCGATGATGACGTTGACGTCCTCAGGCGGATTCTTTCCGCTGGCTATGGCTTCAATGCGCATGGCTTTGTCCCTCTTATCGATGAAAGATCGATAGCGGGCGAGGCGCGGCGGCGCAATGCGGCGAATGGTGCTGGGTAGGGTCCAGGTGGACACAGTGGCCGAAAGGCCTGGCCGTCACTCCCAGACGAAAGCGACCTTCTTCAGCGCCTTCTGCTCGAAGATTTCGACACCCTCGGCAACGTCACGGCCGCCGGCGCCGGCGTAGAAGGCGAGCGCGTTCTGGTTGTCTTCCAGCGCCCACACTACCATGCCCTTCAGCCCGTGATCGGCCAGACGCGCCTTGGCTGCCGCGAACAAACGGCTGCCGAGCCCGATACCCTGGTATTCCGGGCGCAGGTACAATTCGTAGATTTCGCCTTGCTGCCTGAGTTCCCGGGCCCTGTTCTTGCCGATCGTGGCATAGCCGGCGATCTTTCCGCCGATTTCGACAACCAGCACGGTGGCGGCGCGGCGGATGGCATTCGCCCACCAATCGGCGCCACGGCGGTTGATCATCGATGTCAGCGTGCGGTGTGGAATGATGCCGGAATAGGCGCCGCGCCAGGCCTGCAGGTGCACCTCGGCGATGGCGCCTGCGTCGCTCGGTTCGGCCTTCCTTATGTCGATCGTCAGCGTATTCATGATTTCTTAACCATAAACCCGCATTGCCCGATTGCAAGAGTCAGCGCGGCCCGCCGACCGCTTTCTCACAGACGATCATCGCGTCGGTGACATCGGCGAGAGCCTGTCTGAAAACGCGCTCAGCCGAGATGGATGGGGTGGTTTTCGAGAACCGAAGCGCCGCGGACTTTCAGGTCCGTGAGCATCTGAAGCCCAGAAAACCGCGCCAGGCGTCCGGCTGAGTAGCGTTTGCAGGCAGGCTCTCAGATCTCGACGAGATGGTCGTCGAGTTCGTTGGTGTCGCCCGACGTGACCGGGAAATGCTCGGCCAGCACCGCGCCCACCGTTTCGATCGCTTTGACGAAGCCATCGGCAAGCCGGTCGTCGCCGGCGTGCGCGGTCAAGTCGCGCACCACGCCATCCCAGACATGCTGGCCGACTTTGGCATCGATGCCCGAATCGGCGACCACCTCGGCGTAACGTTCGGCGATCGAGACGAACACCAGCACGCCGGTGCGCGCCGCGGTGCGGTGGACGTTGCGGGCGAGGAACTGCTTGATCGCATTGGCGTGCGCCGCCTGATAACGCATCCGCCTTGGTACCAGATGGATGCGCAGGCCGGGCAGCACCCACAACAAGGCCAGCACGCAGGCCAGCGCCAGCAGYTGGGCGATAACGAAATGCGGCAGCCGGATCGACAGCCACCAGGCCTCCAGCCCATAACCAACGGCAAGGCTGACGATCAGCATGCCTGCCGTCGCCATGAAGGCGGCCGGGAAGAAATAGCCGTCGCTGGCATGCGCCATGACGCAGTAGATCTCGCCATCGGTCCTGGTTTCGGCGGCGCGGATCGCAGTGGCGATGCGCTCATGATCTTCCGGGCTGATCGGTCGTGTCGCCATGATCATGTCTCACCAGCTTCCTGAAGAACCGCCACCACCGGATGAGCCACCGCCACCCGAAAACCCGCCGCCGCTTGAGCCGGACGACCACCCGCCACCGGAACTTCCCGACGACCAGCCGCTGCCCGACGACGAACCCGTTGTCCAGCTGCTGCCCGAGGATCCGCTCGGTCCGCGGCCGTAACGAAACGTCATGCCCAGCCATTTGTATACGCCCGGCGACAGCTTTGTGCCGAACGTCGGCGGCAGGAACGCCATCGCCAACCCGCCAAAGAACATCGTGCCCCACAGGATCAGGAACACCGCGACGATGGGGTCGATGGGCATGCTGTTATGGGCGGGATTGCGCTGACCGCGCGCCTCCAGCTCCTCCGGATTGCCTTCCAGCACCATAACCATGTCGTCGACGGCCTTGCTGATGCCGCCGGAGAAGTCGCCGGCCCGGAAGGCCGGCACCATGTCGTTTTCAATGATCAGCTTGGTGTGCAGGTCGGTCAGCGTGCCTTCCAGCCCATAGCCGACCTCGATGCGCATCTTGTGGTCGTCCTTGGCCACCAGCAAAAGCACGCCATTGTTCTCGCCGGCCTGACCGAGCTTCCAGAAGCGGAACAGCCGGTTGGCGTAGGGTTCGATCTCCTCGCCGTCGAGACTGTTGATGGTGGCGACGACGATCTGGTCGGAGCCCTTTGTCTCGAAATCGGCGAGTTTCTGCGTCAGCGCCGCCTTGGTCGCGGTGTCGATGATGCCGGCATTGTCGACGACACGGCCGGTCAGCGCCGGCAGCTCGGCGGCGAAGGCCGTGAACCCGACGAACAGCGCCGCCACGGCCACCAGGACTGCCGCGGCGAACCGGCAGGGTCTCGACAGGCTGACGGTGCGTGTTGTCATGCGATCACCAGCTTCCCGAGGAACCGCCACCGCCGGACGAACCGCCGCCGCCGGAAAAGCCGCCACCGCCACCGCCCGAAGACCAGCCGCCGCCGGAGCTTCCCGACGACCAGCCGCCACCAGACGACCGCCGGTGTGGCTCGAACGTCATGCCGAGCCAGCGGTAGCGGCCGGGACCAAGCTTCTGGCCAAAGATCGGCGGCAGGACGGAGACCGCGATGCTGCCGAAGAAGATGATCGCCCAGATGCTGATGAAGACGGCGAAGAACAGATCGTCGGAATTGAATGGCGCCTGCTGGTTGCGCTC
Organism: Mesorhizobium sp. P5_C1; assembly: GCF_054049815.1. Classification (NCBI taxonomy): domain Bacteria; kingdom Pseudomonadati; phylum Pseudomonadota; class Alphaproteobacteria; order Hyphomicrobiales; family Phyllobacteriaceae; genus Mesorhizobium; species Mesorhizobium sp. P5_C1. Next base: position 6,290 of record NZ_JBFULQ010000022.1, read on the forward strand.
GCCACGCGCCACCAGCTCCTCCGGATTGCCTTCCAGCACCATAACCATGTCGTCGACGGCCTTGCTGATGCCGCCAGAGAAGTCGCCGGCGCGGAACGCCGGCACCATGTCGTTTTCGATGATCAGCTTGGTGTGCAGGTCGGTCAGCGTGCCTTCCAGGCCATAACCGACCTCGATGCGCATCTTGTGGTCGTCCTTGGCCACCAGCAGCAGGACGCCGTTGTTTTCCTTCGCCTGGCCGAGTTTCCAGAAGCGGAACAGCCGGTTGGCGTAAGGTTCGATCTCCTCGCCGTCGAGACTGTTGATGGTGGCGACGACGATCTGGTCGGAGCCTTTTGTCTCGAAATCGGCAAGCTTTTGCGTCAGCGCCGCCTTGGTGGCGGCGTCGATAATGCCGGCATTGTCGACGACACGGCCCGTCAGCGCCGGCAGCTCGGCGGCAAAGGCTGAGAACGGGAGGAAAAGGAGGCTGAGAAATAGCGCAAGGAATGCCAGGTTGGCGTTTCTTCCCACCCCCCTCTGGCCTGCCGGCCATCTCCCCCGCAAGGGGGGAGATTGGCTGTCATCACAGGCAGCGTACTCTCCGCAACGCAAACGATTGGCGAAAGCGCCAAAGCTGCCGATCTCCCCCCTTGCGGGGGAGATGGCCGGCAGGCCAGAGGGGGGTGGGACGGAGCTCAAGGTCGACAGAGACCAGACTCACCAAGCGCTCGTTACCCGCCCTGCTTGGTGCCGAAATCGACCTTCGGCGTCTGCAGCTTGTCATCGTCGATGGTGAAGTTGGCGAAGGGCTGGTTGCTGCGGAACCAGAAGGTCGCCCACAGCACCGAGGGGAAGGTCTTCAGCGTCAGATTGTAGTCCTTGACCGCCTGGATGTAGTCGCGCCGTGCCACCGCAATGCGGTTTTCGGTGCCTTCGAGCTGTGCCTGCAGCGCCAGGAAATTCTGGTTGGCCTTGAGGTCGGGATAGGCCTCCGATACCGCGATCAGCCGCGACAGCGCGCTGGTCAGCCCCGCCTGGGCATCCTGGAACTTCTTGAGGGCTTCGGGATCCTTCAGCGTTTCCGGCGTCACCGTTATCTGCGTTGCCTTGGCGCGGGCCTCGACCACCGCATCGAGCGTGTCCTTTTCGTGCGAGGCATAGCCCTTGACCGTCTCGACCAGGTTGGGGATGAGGTCGGCGCGGCGCTGATACTGGTTCAGCACCTCGCTCCATGCCGCCTTGGCGTTTTCCTCCGCCGTCGGGATGGTGTTGTAACCGCAGCCGGCCAGCAGCGGCAGCACGATCGCCATCATCAGGAAGGCGGGCAGCGTGCGGAACATGGATGGTGGAGCAAGGCGCTGGGCAAACATGATGGGGTCCCTCGGGAGAAGTTGCATGCGAAGCATTACCACAATCAGCGGGCAAGAAAACCGCCCGACCGGCTGCCGCTTGCCTGGCACGCCCGGTGCCGTTGCAAGGCCCTGTGATTGGCCGCGCGAACGCGATAAGATCTTGACGAAACGGGACATCATCATGGCGGACCGCCAGGACAGCGAGAGGGAATCGCGCCGTATCCTCGAGCGCATCGCGCGCGAGACGGATCCGGCCGGCAATTCGTTTGTGGCGCGCAGCACGAAAGGCATGCGCGACCACGTCACCGCGGCCGATGCCGACCGTGCCGACCCGATCGAACTCTGGGGCACACGCATTGGCCGCACACTCGGCCTGCTGTTGACGCTGGGCCTGATGGTCTGGCTCGTGCTTTACGTCATCCGGGGCAGTTAGGAATCAAAGAACAATGAGCGCCGAAAAAACCGACGCGCCGCGTGCGGTCATCGTCATTTCCAGCCATGTCGCGCGCGGCTCGGTCGGCAACCGCGCGGCTGTCTTTGCGCTGGAAACACTGGGCTTTCCGGTGTGGGCGGTGCCGACGATCATCCTGCCCTGGCATCCCGGCCATGGGCGGGCGACGCGGATCGTGCCACCGCTCGACCAGTTCAAGGCGCTGATGGCCGATCTCGAGCGTGCGCCATGGCTGGGCGAAGTCGGCGCCGTTCTGTCCGGCTATCTCGGCGAGGCCGGCCAGGCCGAGGCCGTCGCCTCGCTGGTCGCCGCGGTCAAGGCAAAGACGCCTGACGCCGTCTATATCTGCGACCCGGTGATGGGCGATTCGGGTGGCCTCTACGTGCCGGAACTGACTGCTGCCGCCATGCGTGATCGGCTGATGCCGATCGCCGACATCGCCACCCCCAACCGGTACGAACTGGAATGGATGGCCGGCGCACCCTTGCCCGACCTGAAATCGGTAATCGCAGCCGCCCTTCACGCCGGGCCATCGACCATGCTGGTCACCTCGGCGCCGTCGCTGATGACCGGTGGCACGGGCAACCTGCTGCTCGACGGCAACCAGGTGCTGCTGGCCGAGCACCGCCTAATCGACAAGCCGCCGAACGGTCTCGGCGACCTGACGGCGGCCGTCTATCTGGCGCGCATCCTGTCCGGCCAGCCGGCGATCAAGGCGCTGCAGTCGACCACGGCGGCGGTCTACGAGATCCTGGCGCGCACCGCCAAGCGCGGCGGCGACGAACTGCAGCTCGAAACCGATGCGCAGAGCCTAGCGAACCCTATGGCGATGGTGCAGCTTCGCCACCTCACGCATCCGGGGAGGGACCGGCGGGCGTGACCCTGGCCACGACCGCCGTGACCGTCGGCGTCGACGGCTGCAAGGCCGGCTGGATCGCAGTACGGCGCGATCCCGGCTCGATACCTCGTTGCCCGGGTTCCACACCCTCTGTCGATGTCTTTGCAAGCTTCACAGCCCTGCTTGCATCACTGCCTGCCGACGCGGTTCTCGCCGTCGACATGCCGATCGGTCTGCCCGAGTTTTCGAGCAAAGGCGGGCGCGGACCGGAAGCGCTGGTGCGGCCATTGCTCGGGCAACGGCAATCCAGCGTCTTTTCGATCCCGTCCCGCGCCGCGCTCTATGCCGATGCGGGCGACTTCACCACCATCGAAGCATGGTATGCCGCGCATCGCCGGGCAAGCGAGGTGGCCATGACCACATCAGACCCGCCGCGCGGCGTTTCGATCCAGGCGTTCGGTATTTTTGCCAAGATCCGCGAGATCGACGCCTTGCTCATCGCCCGGCCCGAATTGCGTGGCCGCATCTTTGAATCGCATCCGGAAGTCGCTTTCTGCCGGCTGAACGGCGACCAGGCCATGCAGCTGCCGAAGAAGATCAAGGGCAGCATCAATCCGGCCGGCATGGCGGAACGCAAGGCGCTGCTGAGCCGGCACGGCTATGAGATGGGCTTTCTCGATCAGCCGCCGCCGCGCGGTGCAGCCGCCGATGATTTTCTCGATGCGGCGGCGATGATGCTGATTGCCGGTCGCATTGCCGGCGGTGAGGCACGGCCATTTCCCGACCCGCCGGGCCGCGACGGTTTTGGCATCCCCGTCGCCATCTGGGCGTGAACCCAATAGCTCAAGCCATGCGTCTTGGATGGCGATTGGCGGGCAGCCATCTGCAATTSGGCATTGCCCGCAAGAGGCTTTTGCCGTTAGAGGCTCTCTGGAGCAATTCTAGGAAAAGTGTGAAGCGGTTTTCCGTTCGGAATTGCGCCAAAGCAAAACAGAAAGAGCGGTTCGACGTTTCCGTGAAACGGTGACCCGCTCTAGACCGCAACGAGCTGCCGCATCCAACCCGGAAAGGCTCCAGACGCCACCCATGCCCCATCTCCCCGACCACCTTCTCGCCGGCTACCGCAGTTTCATGAGCGGCCGCTATCTCACCGAGAGCGGACGCTATCGCGAGCTTGCCCGCGAAGGCCAGGCACCGGAAACGATGATCGTCGCCTGCTGCGACTCCCGCGCGGCCCCCGAAGCGATCTTCGACGCCGGCCCGGGTGAACTCTTCGTGCTGCGCAATGTCGGCAATCTGGTGCCGCCCTACGCGCCGGACGGAGAGTTCCATTCGACCTCTGCCGCACTTGAATTCGCCGTGCAGAGCCTCAAGGTCAAGAACATCGTCGTCATGGGCCATGGTCGCTGCGGCGGCATCCGCGCCGCGCTCGACACCACGTCCGCACCGCTGTCTCCCGGCGACTTCATCGGCAAATGGATGAGCCTCATCGCCCCAGCGGCCGAGACCGTGTCCTCCAGCACCTTCATGACGGCGTCGGAGCGCCAGACCGCGCTGGAGCGTATTTCGATCCGCTATTCCATCGCCAATCTCAGGACCTTTCCTTGCGTCTCGATCCTCGAAGGCAAGGGGCGGCTGTCGCTGCACGGCGCCTGGTTCGACATTTCGACCGGCGAACTCTGGGTGATGAACAAGGAGACCGGCGATTTCGAACGACCGGAGTTGGCATAGACACATGATCCAGAACCGAAGGAACGCGCCAGCGAAAGGTGACAACCGGCTCTTCGGGTAGCTGATAGCCGATAGGAAGACGGAGGCAGCACATGAYGGGAGATCGCCGTTCGATCACTTTCGTCGCGGCAGCGTTGCTGTTTTCGATCATTCCAGTCCATGCCGACGATGGCGCCATCATCAGCCGATGGTATTCGGCCCTCCTGGTCGCCGACCGCACTGAACTGTCCGACCTGCTCGCCGACGACGTCCGCATCAAGCTGGACGACCTCGGCATCGTGCAGAGCAAGCAGGAATTCATCGCCTCGATCGATGAATGGCAAGGCGCCGTCGCGGGTGCGGAGATCCGGCACCGGATCGAAAAAAGCGAAGGCGGCGTCACCACCGTGATCGCCTGCTATGATTTTCCCAACAACGACATGCTGATGCAGGAAACCTTCGCGGTGACCGACAATCGCATCACCGCGAGCTCGCAAGCGGCGATCGCCGAGAATTGCGACGGTTACTGACGAAAACCTGACCGGTGGCACTGTTGCGCGCGGTAAACCTGCGCCCTACATCGGTACCAACTCACCCTGCCCACCGCCTTCACTGGCGCCCGGCCTGCCTTCACCAAGGAAAGATTGTCCATGCATTCCACGAAAGCCGTCGACCTCGCCATCCATCCGCTGACCGCTTGGCAAGGGCCGCTCGGCCTGCCTGATTTCACCCGCATTGGCGACGACGACTTTGCCCCGGCCTTCGACGCGGCGCTGAAGGAGCATGAGGCGGAGATCGAGGCGATCGCCGGCAACAAGGACGCGCCGACCATCGACAACACGCTGCAGGCGCTGGAACTCGGTGGCGAGGCACTCGACCGTGTCTCGTCGATCTTCTGGTGCCGCGCCGGCGCACACACCAATGACACGTTCCAGGCACTGGAGCGCGACATCTCGCCAAAAATGTCCAGACATTTCTCGGCAATCTCGATGAACGAGCGGCTGTTTGCCCGCATCGACGACCTTTACCAGCGCCGGAAAAGCCTGAAGCTCGATGCCGAGACGCTGCGGGTGCTGGAGAAGACCTGGAAGGGGTTTGTACGCTCCGGCGCGAAGCTCAGCGCCGACGGCAAGAAGCGGCTGGCAAAGATCAACGAGGAATTGTCCTCGCTTGGCACGAATTTCGGCCAGAACGTGCTTGCCGACGAGCGCGACTGGGCGCTGTTCCTCGACGCGGTCGACCTTGCCGGCCTGCCGGACTTCCTGAAAAGCTCGATGGCCGAAGCCGCCGAGATGCGCGGCCAGAAGGGCCGCTATGCGGTCACCCTGTCTCGTTCGATCTACGAGCCGTTCACGACCTTCTCGGAACGCCGCGACCTGCGCGAGATCGCCTTCCGCGCCTTCACCATGCGCGGCCAGAATGGCGGCGCCACCGACAACACAATCGTCGTGCGCGACATGCTGAAGCTGCGCGCCGAAAAGGCAAAGCTGCTCGGCTACGGCTCGTTTGCCGCGCTGAAGCTCGACGACACCATGGCCAAGACGCCGAAGGCAGTGCATGCGCTGCTCGATCCGGTCTGGGAGAAGGCAGTGGAAAGGGCCGCCGCCGACCAGAGCGAACTGCAGCGGCTGGCGACGGGGGCCGGCAGCAACGAGACATTCGCCGCCTGGGACTGGCGGTTCTACCAGGAGAAGCTGCGCGCCGAAAAGTTCGCCTTCGATGAGGCCGAACTAAAACCCTATCTGCAGCTAGACCGCGTCATCGACGCCTGCTTCGACGTGGCGACAAGGCTGTTCGGCATCACCTTCGAGGAAAAGCAAGGCATTGCCGTATGGCATCCGGATGCGCGCGTCTTCGTGGTGAAAAACGCCGATGGCAGCGAACGCGGCCTGTTCCTCGCCGACTATTTCGCGCGGCCATCAAAGCGCTCCGGCGCCTGGATGAGCGCGCTCAAGTCCGGGTACAAGCTTGGCCACGGGTCGAAACCGGTGATCTACAACATCATGAACTTCGCCAAGCCGCCGGCCGGCGAGCCGGCCTTGCTGTCGGTCGACGAGGCGAGAACGTTGTTCCATGAATTTGGCCACGCACTTCACGGCATGCTGACCGATGTCACCTGGCCGTCGGTTTCCGGCACCTCGGTCAGCCGCGATTTCGTCGAATTGCCCTCGCAGCTCTACGAACACTGGCTGACGGTGCCGGCGGTTCTGGAAAAGCACGCGCTGCATGTGAAGACAGGCAAGCCGATGCCGAAGGCGCTGCTCGACAAGATGCTGGGGGCGCGCACCTTTGGCGCCGGCTTCGCCACGGTCGAATTCACCTCTTCGGCGCTGATCGACATGGCCTATCACGCGCGGCCGGATGCGCCAGAATTGCCGCTTCGTTTCGAAGCCGAAACGCTTGAAAAGCTCGACATGCCGGACACCATCGCGATGCGTCATCGCACTCCACATTTCGGCCATGTGTTTTCCGGCGACGGCTATTCGGCCGGCTATTACTCCTACATGTGGTCGGAAGTGCTCGACGCCGATGCCTTCGCCGCCTTCGAGGAGACCGGCGACCCCTTCAACCCGGGTCTCGCCGAGAAGCTGAGGAAGAACATCTACGCCGCCGGCGGTTCGAAGGACCCCGAAGAGCTCTACACGGCGTTTCGCGGCAAGATGCCGTCGCCCCATGCGATGATGGTCAAGCGCGGGCTGGTGTAGCGCCTGTTTCTTCCTTCTCCCCTGGGGGAGAAGGACAGGCCGCGAAAGGTCGCAAAGCTGGCAATCCCTGATCCCAGCTTTATTTCGCCCACGGATCCGGGACCCTCGGCCAAACCGGCCGCATCAGCTTGGTGTAGTTGGTCACCGCCGGATTGCTCGGATACGAACTCGGCGCAGAGACATAGATGATCTCGACGGCGATCGGCTCGAAGCCGGCATAGAAATGATTGGTCGACTTGATCAGCAGGATGTCCTTGGCCATCGGATCGACACCGATGTTGGAAAAAATATCCGGCTCGAAGGTCTGCGTGCGATTGGTGTTGAGGATGATGTCGACCTCGGTGCCTTCGATGCGCACCAGCGCCGTCGGCCCGAGCGTCACCCGGCTCGGCCCGAAACTCTGCCAGCCCTCCGGAACGGCCTTCAGCACCCGCACCCGCGCGTCGATCGGCTCGCCGGCCTGCGGCCCGGCTTTGCCGCCGAAACGCAGGTCGATGACGGCTCCCTCGCCTGCCGCCAGGCAGAAGGTCACCGCGATCGGATCCCAGATCGTCGCCACGCCGACATTGCTCAGGCCGCGCCCCAGCATCTGGCGCAGCACGATGGTGCCGTCGCCGGGCACACCGCCGCCCGGATTGTCCCAGATGTCGGCGATGACCACCGGCTTGCCCGGGTTTTCGGCGCACACAGCCAGAGCCCGATCGATGCCGTCAGCGGCGCTCAACATGGTCATCGCCGTCTGTTCGCGCAGCGCGTAGAGCTCCCGCCCCAGCCGTTCCGCCAGCGCATCGCCCTTGGCCTTGTCGTTGTCGGTAACGACCAGGATGCGCGTGCCCATTTCGGCCACGTCGGCCGCCATGAAGCCGTGGACGATCGAAATCGACAGCACGCGATCTCTGCCATGCAGCGCCTTGATGCGGTCGACGAAGGAGCGCATCGGCTCGCGGCTGGTCGGCAGCACCTGGATCATGCGGCAGTCGAAGGTCGAGATGACAGGCCTGATCTCACCACGCGCCGCGGCGAGGCCAAGCTCGACGACATGTTCGCCACGCTCGTAGAAATCGGTGTGCGGGAACTCGAGGAAGTAGGCCATGATGTCTGACGCGGCGACACGCTTGGGTGTCAGATGGCTGTGCGGATCGAACTCAGAGGCGATCACCACCTTCGGACCCACCACCTCGCGGATTCGTTCAAGCAGATCGCCTTCGCAATCGTCATAGCCTTGAGCCACCATGGCGCCATGCAGGCCAAGAATGACGGCATCGACCGGCAGTGCCGCCTCGAGCTGGCCGAGGATCTCGTCGCGCAGCGCCTCATAGGTCTGCCGCTGCACCAGGCCGCCGGGCTCCGCCCAGGTGGCGGTGCCCTCGATGATGGTCAGGCCTTCGGCCGCCGCGCGCCGGCGCAGGGAGACCATCGGCGAGGAACACAGCGTCGGCGTCTCCGGATGCTTGCCGGGTCCGGCATAGAACGCCATCTCGAACGAGGCCCTGTCGGTTGGCACCGGCGAGAAGGTGTTGGTTTCCGTCGCCAGCGAGGCGGTGAAGATGCGCATGAGAACTCCGTGGATGCTGGAGCAATTCCAGGAAAAGTGTGAACACTTTTCCATCCGGAATTGTGTCAAGACAAAGAGATAAAGCGGCTCCGCGTTTCCGCGAACGATGAACCGCTCTAGCGGCTATTTGACCGCCCCGAGCGCCAGCCCCCTGACGAGGTAGCGCTGCAGCCAGATGAACAGGATCGCCACCGGCAAGGTCGCCAGCAGCGTGGCCGCCATGACATGGTGCCATTCGATGGTGTAGCGGCCGGCGACCAGCGAAAACACCTGGATCGGCAGCGTGTAGCTTTCCTGGCTGCGCAGCATGGTGAGCGCCACGACGAATTCGTTCCAGGCATTGATGAAGGTAAAGATGGCGGTCACCGCGATCGCCGGCAGGCAGAGCGGCAGGAACACCTTGCGCAGGGTCAGCCAGCGGCCGGCACCTTCCATCCAGGCCGCTTCCTCGAGATCGCGCGGGATGGTGTCGAAATAGCTCTGCAGCATCCACACCGTGAAGGCGACGTTGAAGGCCATGTAGATGAAGCCCAGCGCCGTGGTGCTTTCGACCAGGCCCCAGGCCGCCATCAGCCGGAACAGGCCGAGCACCAGCACGATCGGCGAGATCATCTGCGAGATCAGCAGGAACTGGCGCAAGGCGCCGTAGCCGGCAAAGCGGAAGCGCGACATCGCATAGGCCGCCGGAACCGAAATCAGGATGGCGCCGACGGTGGCGATAACAGACACGTAGAGCGAATTGAGCAGCGCCTGGCCGAAGCCGGTCGCCACCCACATGTCGGAGAAATTCGACCAGCGGAATTCGCTCGGCCACCAGGTCGGCGACAGCACTTCCTGCCTCGGCTTGACGGCAGTCAGGAACATCACCGCAAAGGGAAAGATCGTCACCACGATCAGCGGCGCCAGCAGCAGCCAGGCAATGATCGAACGCTTCAGCTTGCTCGTCATCCGCGTTGCTCCCGCATCGCCAGCCGCACATAGATCATGGTGAAGACCAACAATATGGCGAACATCACCAGCGAGACCGCGGAAGCCTCACCCAGTTTGCCGATGCGGAAGGCCAGCTTGTAGAGATGGGTGACCAGGATGTCGGTCGAATTGGCCGGCCCGCCCTGCGTCATCACCCAGATGATCGGGAATGAATTGAAGACGTAGATGGTGTTGAGCACAATGGCGATGTTGATGAACGGCTTCAGAAGCGGAAAGGTGATCTCGCGGAACTGCTGCAGCGGTGTCGCGCCTTCGAGTGCTGCCGCCTCGTAAAGGTCGTCCGGGATCGACGACAGACCGCCGAGGAAGATCGTCGTCGTGAACGGCACCGTCACCAGGATGCCGATCAACACCTGCATCGGAAAGGCGGTCTCGGCGCTCGCCAGCCACTGGATGTTGTGCTCGATGAGGCCGAGGCCAATCAGCGCCGAGTTCAGCATGCCGCTTTCGCCGCTCAGCGCCCAGCGCCAGACCACGGCGGTCATGGTCAGCGACACCGCCCAGGGCAGCATGATGATGACGCGGGCGACGCCGCGGCCATAGAAATCGGTGTTGAGGATCATCGCCACCGGGATCGACAGCAACAGCGCGCCACCGACGACCAGCACCGTCCACTGTCCGGTGCGCCAGAGCGCGGCCATGAAATCGGGATCGGCAGCGAGCGCCGCGAAATTGGCGAAGTCGTTGAATTCGCGAAGCTGACCGAAGCGACTGACCTCATGCGTCGAGATCTGGACCAGGTCCCACACCGGCCAGAAGATGACGACAGCCGCCAGGAACAGGCTGGGCAAGGTCAGGAGATAGGGCAAGAAGCGATTTTGCATCGGCTGACCTAGAGCAATTCCAGGAAAAATGTGGAGCGGTTTTCCGTCCTGGATTGCGTTGAAAACGGAGAGATAGAGCTGTCAGGCGTTTTCTGTTGAACGATGACCCGCTCCGTGGCGAATTCGAAATTCGCCTCGGAAAAGTGTGGCGCGCCCGATCGTCTGGGCGCGCCACGGGCGCGGGAGAGACGCCCTATTTCCTCAGCACTATTTCTTCAGCACTGCATTGGCCTTGGCAGCGGCGTCCTTCAGCGCTGCCTCGGGTTCGGCGCTGCCGAGATAGATTTTCTGCATGGCGTCCGACGTGATCTGGGCGACTTCTTCCCAACCTGGGATGATCGGTGCGAAGCGGGCGTCGGGCAGCAGGGCGGTGAACGCCGCCAGATCGGCATTGTTCACATAATAGTCCATTTTGGCCTCTTCCTTGTTCACCGGCAGGAAGCCTTCGCCTTGCGTGAACTTGGCGCGCTGCTCGGTGGTGAACAGGAAATCGAGCAGCTTCCAGGCCTCGTCCTTGTTCTTGGAGTTCTTGAACATGATGATGGAATCGGTCACGCCATAGGTGCCGCGCGCACCGGTCGGTCCGGCCGGAATGGCCGCCACGCCGTATTTCAGCTTTGGCGCCTCGTCCTTGATCTGGTTGGACAGGAAGGGTGCCGTGATCATCATGCCGACCTTGCCCTGCTTGAACAGGTTTTGCACATCCTCGCGGTTGTTGGAGGTGACGCCCGGCTCGGTCAGGCCCTCGTCGATCATCGACTTATAGAGCTTGGCGGCCTCAAGCGCGCCCGGCGTGCCAAGGCCGGAAGTGCCATCCTTGTTGAGGATTTCGGTGCCTTGGGACCACATTGCATAGTAGTAATAGACGTCGGTCTCGATCTCCTTGCCCTGCAGGCCGAAACCGAAGGTGCCGGAGCCGAGCGCCTTGATCTTGCGTGCGTCCTCCTGCAGCTCGGTCCAGGTTGCCGGCGGATTGGCGATGCCGGCTTTCTCGAACAGCTCCTTGTTGTAGTACAGCGCGCGCGCCGAGGCCGCGATCGGCAGGCCGTAGGTCTTGCCGTCCATGATCGAGGGTGACAGGAAGGTGTCGATGAAGCGGCCCTTGAAGTCGGGCTTGATATAGCTGTCGAGCGGCTCGGCGACATCCTGCTGGACAAAGTCGATCAGCCAGCGCGTGCCGATGATCGACAGATCGGCATTGGTGCCGGCGGTGATGTCGGTGGTCAGCTTCTGCAGCAGCACATCCCACGGTACCACTTCGAACTTGACGGTAGTGCCGGGGTTTGCCGCCTCGAATTCCTTCTTGACGCTGTCGAAATAAGGTCCAGTCTTGGCGCTGTACTCGGCGACAGTGACGCGCACCTCGCCCGCATTTGCCTGCGCCGCAAATGCCAGCATGCTCATTCCGGCCATCAGGCCGACAGTCCATTTTGCAAGGCTCATTTGATGTCTCCCGTTTTGATTTTGCGCCTGCGCGCCTCTTCGCGACCGGCGCAGAAGATTTATGTTACTTTCCTACATTATCGATGATTTGAAGGCTTGCAAGCAGATTATTCTGTTGCTTAATTACATTTCGTGGACTAGGCCTGATACGATTGTCAGCGCTCCCTAAGGATGATGCACGGTGGTTTCGCAAGCCGAATTCGATGGCAGGGCCAAGTTCGAAAGCAGGGCCGAGTTCGAAGGCAAGACTGTCGTGGTGACCGGTGCTGGCGGCGGCCTCGGCACCGCCATCGTGGCGCTGATGGCGCAACGGGGCGCCAGGGTCATCGGTTGCGACCAGTCCAGCGAAGCGTTGAACAGCCCGCACCTTGCCTCCCGCCATGTCTTCGACCTTCTCGACCGGGCTGCGATAGACGCGGCGATCGCCGCGATCCTCGACCGGGATGGCGTGCCGGACATTCTCATCAACAATGCCGGCTGGACACGCGCCGAGACGCTTGCCGCCCTCAACTCCGACAAGATCGAGCAGGAACTCGACCTCAACCTGACCGGCGTAATGACTTTCGCCGATCCGCTGGTCAGGGCGATGGCCAGCCGCGGCTCGGGTAGCGTCGTCTTCATCTCATCGGTCAATGCAATCGCGCATTTCGGCAATCCCGCCTATGCGGCGGCCAAGGCCGGGATCAACGCCTATGCCAAGGCGATAGCCGTCGAGCTCGGCCGCAGCGGCCTGCGCGCCAATGTGGTTTGCCCCGGATCGATCCGCACTGCCGCCTGGGACCATCGCCTTGCCAAGGATCCTGAAATCCTCGGCAAGCTGCAGCGCCTCTATCCGCTCGGCCGCATCGTCAACGCTTCGGAAGTGGCCGAAGCCGTCGCCTTCCTTGCCTCCGATCGCGCATCGGGCGTAACTGGGGTGGTGATGCCGGTGGACGCTGGCCTGACGGCCGGTTGCCTGCCATTCATCGACGACATATTGGGAGCGTGATCATGACCGACGTCGAGTTCCGCGACCTGTCGAAATCCTTCGGCCAGCACAAGATCCTTGAAAACGTCAGCCTCGACATCAAGAGCGGCGAGTTCGTCGTGCTGGTCGGGCCATCCGGCTGCGGCAAGTCGACCCTGCTGCGCATGCTGGCCGGGCTGGAGACGATCAGCTCCGGCGACCTGTTGATCGGCGGCGTACGCGCCAACGCGCTGCCGCCGCAGCAGCGCAACATCGCCATGGTGTTCCAGTCCTATGCGCTGTTTCCGCATCTGAAGGCGTCGGACAATATCGGCTTTGGCCCGAAGATTCGCGGCGAAGCGCGCGCCACGGTCGATGCAAAGGTCAAGAAGGCGTCCGGCGTCCTCAATCTGTTCTCCTATCTCGACCGCTATCCCCGCCAGCTATCCGGCGGCCAGCGCCAGCGCGTCGCCATGGGCCGCGCCATCGTGCGCGAACCATCGGTGTTCCTGTTCGACGAGCCCTTGTCCAACCTCGACGCGCAATTGCGCGTGCAGATGCGCGTCGAGATCAAGGCGCTGCACCAGCGGCTGAAATCGACGATCGTCTATGTCACTCACGACCAGATCGAGGCCATGACCATGGCCGACCGCATCGTCGTGATGGACCGCGGCAGGATCCAACAGGTCGGCGCGCCGCTGGAGCTCTATGACCGACCGGCCAACAAATTCGTCGCCAGCTTCCTCGGCTCGCCTTCGATGAGTTTTGTTTCCGGTTCTCTCAAGACAACGCCTGAGAACACCTGGTTCGAGTCGACAGGTGGCGGGCGGCTCGCGCTTACCGGCAAGCAGGTGTCGGCGGGTAGTGCGGTGGAGGCCGGCATCCGGCCCGAACATTTTGTTATCGGCGAGGCCGCCGACGCGATGGCGATCAAGGTGGATGTCGTCGAGCCGACCGGCTCCGAAACCCATGTCTATGGCGCCATCGGCACCGACACGGTGCGCGCCGTGTTCCGCGACAGGGTGCCGGTCAGGCCGGGCGACGTGCTGCCGGTGAGCGTCGATCCCGGCAACATCCACCTGTTCGACAAGGCGACGGGTCTGCCCGTATGAAAACACGAATATGAAGACGCCGGCCGACATCATCACACGCCTGCAACTGATGTTGCAGGACGGCACGAAGTCGGATCGCAAGCTGGCCGCCTTCGTGCTTGCCGACCTCGATCTGGTCTCCAAGGCGGCCATCTCGGAAATTGCCGCCCGCGTTGGCGTCAGCGAGCCAACGGTGACCCGGTTCTGCCGCAACCTCGGTTGCGAGGGCCTGCGCGACTTCAAATTCTATCTGGCGCAAGCCATCGCCATCGGCGGCCAGTATCTGTCGCCGGAGCCGTTGAGCCGGGATGCCCGCGAACAGCGCATCGCTTCCGCCATCACCGAGGCAGCGATATCAGCCATCCAGCGCGCCAGCGAAAACCTCGACATGACGACGCTGGTCGCCGTCGCCGCGCGCATCGCCGTCTCCGGCAACGTTCTATGTATCGGGTCGGGCGGCATTTCCTCGATGATGGCGACCGAGATGCAGAACCGGCTGTTCAGATTGGGCGTTTCGGTGCTTGCGCAGATCGACGGGCAACTGCAGCGCATGTACGCCGCCGTTGCCACCCCCGATACCACGCTGATCGCCTTTTCGGTTTCCGGCTATGCCCGATCGGTCATCGATGCGGTGCAGGTCGCCCAGCAGTATGGCGCCACCACCATCGCCATCACGCCGCCTGACTCGGCACTCGCCAAAGTCGCCGACACGGTCATCCATTTCCAGTCGCTCGAGGACGGCAACATCTACAAGCCGACATCGTCGCGCTATGCACTGCTGTCGATCGTCGACATGATCGTCACATCCGTCGCCGAGACGCGCGGACCAAAGGTTTTGGAAAACCTGCGCCGCATCAAGCAGAGCGTGAACACGTTGAAAGTCGACGATCCGCGTTTGCCGCTGGGGGATTGAACCGCCAGGGCATCAGGACTGCTGGCCGAGCGCCTCGATGCCTTTCGCCAGCGTCGCCGGGTCGCCTGCAATGCGCACGGTCTTCAGCCGGGCGGTGCCGCCGGCGACAATCGAGACGGCGGACGCCGACACGCCCAGCGCCTTGGCCAGCAAACGCTCAAGCGCCTGATTGGCGGCGCCGTTTTCCGGCACTGCGCGGACGCGGGCCTTCAGGTGGCTTCGCCCATCCGCCAAGGTCTCGATGCCTTCAAGCCTGTCCAGCGCCGCTTTTGGTGTCAGCCGGACGAACAGGTCGATACCGTCATCGCGCAGGCGGAACGGCGTGCTCATGCAGTCATGGGTTCACAAGACCAGAGGCGCCACTGTGGTGAGCAGGAACTGCCGGAGGAAGAACAGGATCAGCAGGAGGATGATCGGCGAAATGTCGATGCCGCCGAGGTCCGGTATGAAGCGGCGGATCGGTCGCAACGCCGGCTCCGTCAGCCGGAAGAGCATGTTGCCGATGCTGCCGACGAACTGGTTGCGCGAGTTGACGACGTTGAAGGCGTAGAGCCAAGAAAAGATYGCCGAAGCGATGATGACCCACCAATAGAGGTCAAGCGCCATGACGATTGTTTGAATGAGGGCGAGCATGCCGGTCTCCAATTGTTGCCGACATGTAGCCATTGCAGGCGAAACCGGCAAGGGCCGCCGTCCTCCGCGTGCTGGCCTGACGACCGGCAGCCGCGGATTTCGGCAAAACGCCGCCTTGACAGGAAAGCGCGGCGCCCGATAAATGCGCCATCCGCTGGACGGGGCTGTAGCTCAGCTGGGAGAGCGCGTCGTTCGCAATGACGAGGTCAGGAGTTCGATCCTCCTCAGCTCCACCAGCGGATTTTGGCGAACCTTTGGCCACAATACTACTCGGAAAAGCCTCGTGTTGTCCGAGGCTTACACCCTTTGCTCTTTGGTTCGGCCGTAACTGAGTCCAGATCTCGAGGCCTTCTGCAGGTGTATTTGCTTCCCGTCTCCCCGGGTCCATTTCCGTGCCCACAATTTTCCAAGGAAGATGCGAAGCAGACCTTTCGACAACCCCCGCAGGCTGCCGGTCACCTCAGTCGAAACTTCTCCTAAACTGGCCCTTTGAATTTGAATCGTAGATCGACCGTCCGCAAGAAGGTTTGCTTCCTCGCTGTTTCATTCCTGGTCGTCATCCATAAGGATTCGCTCGGCCGCCCCGTCGAGATCGTCATACTGTCCTGAACGCAGCGCCCACATGAAGGCGGCGAGCCCTGCAAGGCCCATCAGAATTGCGATCGGCACGAGAACGGACAGGTAGCTCATGATCCTGTAGCCATCGCTTGAATGTTGGCGTGAGTCGATGCGGCTTGCCAGCGGGGCGGTTTTCGAGATGGGCGATTGCTGAGACGAAGAGCGTTGGACACAACGACAATCGAAGACAGCGACATCGCGACCGCTGCCACAAGTGGAGTCACGTGGCCGAGGATGGCGACCGGTACCGCGATGATGTTGTAGCCGATCGCCAGGGTGAAATTCTGGCGAATCAGGATTCCTGCATTGCGCGAGATTTCGAGAGCGTCCGTCACAGCCGAAAGACTCGGGTGCAAGAAGACGAAGTCCGCGGCGTTGCGGCCGACATCGGCTGCCGTCGCGGGCGCCATAGACACGTGCGCGGCCGCAAGCGCTGGAGCATCGTTCAGGCCGTCGCCGACCATCAGAATCGTGCTTCCGGCCTTGCGCAGTTCGGCGATGCGCGCAACTTTTCCGGATGGAAGCAGTTCCGGCATGAAGCTGTCGATCCGGAGAGATGACGCAAGTTCTTCGACGACAAGTCGTCGGTCCCCAGAGAGGATTCCGACAGCAAGGCCTTGCCGCTGCAACCGGCTCACCGTCTCTCGAACATCAGGACGATTGCCGTCCTCGAATACGAAGCTGGCCAACGGCGCGCCGTCTTTCACGAGGAGCGAAACGGAGAAAGCGCGCTCATCGGAAATTGCGGCTTTGCGGCCAAGCGCCCAGTCCGGTCGGCCGATGCGATAGATATTGTTTCCCGCTCGCGCTTCCACTCCACAGCCCGGATGTTCTGAAATCCGGTCGAACTCCGGAAATGCCTGACCGTTTTGTACAGCGTCCGAGATCGCCGCAGACATTGGATGCCTGGAACGGGCGACGATCGCCGCCGCGATTCCCAGGGCATACGGCTCGATGTCGCTGGCGTTGACGAGGCGCGGCTTTCCAAGTGTCAGGGTTCCCGTCTTGTCGAAAAGCACGGTGTCGACTTCCGCAAGCCGCTCCAGCGCCGAGCCGTCCTTGACCATGATACCTTTCTCGAAGAGGCGGCGCGCGGCCACGACCTGTACGATCGGCACGGCAAGGCCCAGCGCGCAGGGGCAGGTGATGATCAGGACGGCTATCGCGATCGTGACCGATGCGTGCCAATCGCCGGTAGCCGATATCCAGCCGAGGAACGACAGCAGGGCCATCACGTGCACCACCGGAGAATAGAGGGCGGCGGCCCGGTCGGCCAGCCGGCGGTAACGCGCCCGTCCGCCCTCGGCTGCCTCCATCATCCGGACCATTTCGGCAATGAATGAGCTGTCCGCACGCGCAATGGTCCTGACCGTCAACGGACCCGTAAGGTTCGTCAACCCTGCCTGGATCATGGTCCCTGGTCCGGCGTGCTTGGGTGCGGCCTCGCCCGAAACCAGCGAGCAATCGAGTTCGGAAGCGCCTTCCGTCACCACCCCGTCGAGCGGGATTCGATCACCAGCGGCAACGAGTAGGGACGCTCCGGGCTCGATCTCGCCAACCGGGACGTAGCGCCGCTGGCCATCGGCTTCGATGATCGTTGCGCCTGCAGGCGCCAGCCTGGCCAGGCCAGCCACCGCCGAGCGGGCCTTTTCACGCATCAAATGGTCGAGTGTACGGCCGATCAGCAGGAAGAACAGAAGCGAAGTCGCAGCATCGAAATATGCATGAGTGGCGTTGTGGACCGTGTCGTAGAGGCTAAGTGCGAAGGCAAGCGTCACACCGACCGAAATCGGCACGTCCATATTGGTCCGTCGCTGGCGAAGCGCAGACCACGCAGAGGCATGGAAAATCCGCCCCGAGTAGATCAAGGCAGGCAGCGCAAGCACCGCCGATATCAAGTGGAAGGCTTGACGTGTGCCCGCATCGGCGCCCGACCACACAGACACGGACAGAATCATGATGTTCATTGCCGAGAACCCGGCAACTGCGAGCGCCCGGATGAGCCGCGAATACTCAGGATCGCGCGGATCGGATTCGATCGAGAATACATGTGCATCGTAGCCGGCGGCGCGCAGAGCCCCGATCAGATCGGGCGAGCTGATTTCCGCCGCACGCCAATTCACCGTGACGCGCTTCATGGAGAGGTTCACGCGGGCAAATTCCACACCGGGCAATGTCAACAGGGTACTTTCGACCGTTGCGATGCAGGCCGCGCAATGAATACCGGGAACCGAAAGAGCGGATTGGCGGGCGCCGTTACCGAGATCACGACTGGCCAGCCGGATTTCCTCCGCCGGGTTCGACCCGGCATCAATCCCGGCGATCGACAACGCGGCCTCCGCACCGGGCGCGCAACAGGTCATGGGTCAGCAGCCTTTTGCGGCCTGAGCATAGCCGACGTCATTTGATTGCCTTGTAGGCGTGCCAGGTAGCGTGCCCGAGCAGTGGAAAGACGACGATCAGGCCGATCATTGCTGTCAGCAGGCCGACCGCGGTCAGCGCAAGCACAATCGCTCCCCAAGCGATCATGACAGGCCGATTGTTCCAGACGCGGGAAATGCTCATGCCCATTGCCGTAAAAGCGTCCGTCCGCTCGTCGAGGAGCATCGGCACCGAGAAAACGCTGATCGCAAAGGAAAACGCCGCGAAAACCCCGCCGACGACGGTGCCCGTGGCGAGCATGGCCCATCCGATGCCCGTGGTGAATAGCATCGAAGCAACATGGTCGAGGCCTGGAAACGGCCGCAAACCGAAGAACAGCGCATAGATAATGACTGCGGCTCGCATCCACAGCAAGGCCAGCCCCAGCATGATGACGCCGGTGAACAGGACCTGGGCGCCGGAGGCCGGCCTGACGAAGATCATGCGCTGCAGCGAAACCGGCTCGCCGGCCTCGATCAGCCGGCTCTTTTCGTAGAGACCTATGGCGACGAGCGGACCGACGACCATGAAGGCAGCGATGGCGGGAAACAGGATGTAGTCGAGACCGAGGAAGAAAAGGCCTCCGACGATCGCGACTGAAACGATGAACACAGCGAGGCCGTAGGCGAGGCTGGAACCCGGCTCTGCCATGAGGTCACGCCAACCGGCGCGCAGCCAGCCGAGGGCGGCGCCGGCTGGAAGATGGCGATTGCGGGCCCCCACGTAGGTAGGGCCATCCGCTGTCAAATCGACATTGCCCATTGTGATGTTCCTTCCTGCCCTGCCTGGTTCATTGCCGTGTTCGCAAGGCCCTAGCAAGCCGGATCGGCGGCTTGGTAGAGGCCTCCCGGAATGGCGGCTCGTGACACCTTGCTGTGTGGAACGCAGTCCGGCTGCGACATGAATGCCACGTAGAGGAAATGCGCGTTTGCAACGGTGAATGTGGCAAGTCCAGCGGC
>NZ_JBFULQ010000023.1:0-25595 GCF_054049815.1 Mesorhizobium sp. P5_C1
GAGCAAAGCCTTTAGCGCGACCTGTTCTTACAAAATGGACCTCAGCAAAGGTCAGTTTCGCTTCATCGGCGGCGTGTTCCATGAGGATGTTTCGGGTTTCAAGGAACAGTTGGTTGCGCCCATTCCCGCCTTTCTCGGCACAGGCATTGGCCGCCTTGATCTCCAAGGAGATGGATGGGGATGGCGTGCTGGTGTCGCCTATGAGATCCCAGACATCGCCTTGCGCGCCAGCCTGGTCTACAACTCGTCGGTCAAGCTCGACAATTTGAGTGGAACGCTTGATTTGACCCAGGTGCCTGGGCTCATCAATCCCGCAAATCCGCTTCTCGGCAACGTTACTGACGTCTATGGTTCCTCGCAGGTTCCGGACTCTGTTGAACTCAAGCTTCAGTCAGGCATCGCTCCCGGCTGGTTGGCTTTTGGATCCATCAAATGGGTGAATTGGAGCGATCTGCAGAGCATTCCGTTCTGCCCGACCTCGACCCAGGGGCTCATTGCCTGCACGACGACCAGCCCTGTGCGCGCCACCTCGCTTGATTTGCTCTATCGCGACGGTTGGACGGTTTCCGGCGGCATCGGCCATAAATTCAACGATCAGTGGAGCGGGGCGGCGGTTCTCACCTGGGATCGTGGTACGACGACCGGCCTGAGCGCGCAGACCGACACCTGGACGGTGAGCGGCGGCGTGGCCTACACGCCGACCCAGAACATCGAAGTTCGTCTCGGTGGCGCGCTGGGCGTGCTTACCAGCGGATCGATCCATTCGGTCGTCGGCAGTGACGGCGTTACCTACGGTACCGAATACACCGCAGACTTTGGCAATGATCTTGTTTCGGCGATCTCCACTTCCTTGAAGGTCAAGTGGTAACCATCTGAAGTGAAACGAAAAAAGGCCGGGCATTGCCCGGCTTTTTTTGTTTGGGCCGGCGCCGTTTGGGCCTTGGCATCCACGCTGCGTTGCAGATAAGCCGCAGCGCTTTCGCCTCGTGCGATTGTGACGTTTTGGCAACACTTTCTGAACAACCCCTGCGCTAAAAGTCAGGCTAGGGAAATTGCCCATTTCCCGCCATAAACCCGGCGCACCTCGATCTTGTCTCGGGACACGCGCCAAAAGGCTCGGCGATGGGGCAGGCCGCACCGCCCGCGGCAAGGAAGAGTATGGACGCCAAAGTTATTTCCAAGGCCAAGCTCCCGAGCCGCCATGTGACCGTCGGTCCGGCGCGTGCACCGCACCGTTCCTATCTCTATGCGATGGGGTTGTCGGCGGCCGAGATTGCGCAGCCGCTCGTCGGCGTCGCGTCCTGCTGGAACGAGGCAGCGCCCTGCAACATTTCGCTGATGCGCCAGGCGCAAGTGGTCAAGAAGGGCGTCGCTGCCGCCAACGGCACGCCGCGGGAATTCTGCACCATCACCGTCACCGACGGCATCGCCATGGGCCACCAGGGCATGAAGTCGTCGCTGGTGTCGCGCGAGGTCATCGCCGAYTCRGTCGAACTCACCATGCGCGGCCACTGCTACGATGCGCTGGTTGGGCTGGCCGGCTGCGACAAGTCGCTGCCCGGCATGATGATGGCCATGGTGCGTCTCAACGTGCCGTCGATCTTCATCTATGGCGGCTCGATCCTGCCCGGCAGCTATCGCGGCCGCCAGATCACCGTGCAGGACGTGTTCGAGGCGGTTGGCCAGCACTCGGTCGGCACGATCAGTGACACCGAGCTGCTCGAAATCGAGCAGGCGGCCTGCCCGTCGGCCGGCTCGTGCGGCGCCCAGTTCACCGCCAACACCATGGCCACCGTTGCCGAGGCGATCGGCCTGGCGCTGCCCTATTCCTGCGGCGCGCCGGCGCCCTACGAGATGCGCGACCGTTTCAATTTCGCCTCGGGCGAAAAGATCATGGAACTGATCGCCAAAAACATCCGGCCGCGCGACATCGTCACGTTGAAGGCGCTGGAAAATGCGGCGACTGTGGTTTCGGCCACCGGCGGCTCGACCAACGCCGCACTTCACCTGCCGGCGATCGCCCACGAGGCCGGCATCAAGTTCGATCTGTTCGACGTGGCGAAAATCTTCGAGAAGACGCCCTACATCGCAGACCTCAAGCCGGGCGGCAAATATGTCGCCAAGGACATGTTCGAGGCCGGCGGCATTCCGCTCCTGATGAAGACGCTGCTCGACCACGGCTATTTGCATGGCGACTGCATGACGGTGACTGGCCGTACTTTGGCCGAAAATATGGAGCACGTTGCCTGGAATGAACATCAGGATGTGGTCCGCCCGGCCAACACACCTATTACCCAAACCGGCGGTGTCGTGGGGTTGAAGGGAAACCTCGCCCCCGAAGGCGCGATCGTGAAGGTCGCCGGCATGTCGGAGTTGAAGTTCTCCGGCCCGGCGCGCTGTTTCGATTCGGAAGAAGAATGTTTCGAAGCGGTGACGAAGCGAGATTACAGGGAAGGCGAGGTGATCGTCATCCGTTACGAGGGGCCGCGCGGCGGCCCAGGCATGCGCGAGATGCTGTCGACGACGGCAGCCCTCTACGGCCAGGGCATGGGCGGCAAGGTGGCGCTGATCACCGACGGGCGCTTTTCGGGCGCGACGCGCGGTTTCTGCATCGGCCATGTCGGGCCCGAGGCAGCGGTGGGCGGCCCGATCGGGCTGCTCAGGGATGGCGACGTGATCTCGATCGACGCGGTGAACGGCACGATCGACGTGGCGTTGTCCGATAGCGAACTGGCGGCGAGGGCAAAGACCTGGAAGGCGCGCACGACCGACTATCAGTCGGGCGCGATATGGAAATATGCACAGACGGTTGGGTC
This sequence comes from Mesorhizobium sp. P5_C1, assembly GCF_054049815.1. NCBI lineage: Bacteria > Pseudomonadati > Pseudomonadota > Alphaproteobacteria > Hyphomicrobiales > Phyllobacteriaceae > Mesorhizobium > Mesorhizobium sp. P5_C1. The sequence continues at coordinate 2,817 of NZ_JBFULQ010000023.1, forward strand.
GGCGCGCGATGGCGCGGTCACCCATCCGGGCGGTGCGAAAGAAACACATTGTTATGCGGACATCTGAGTTGTTGAGGTCGTCTGTCTTTTCGGCACTGGTCGTGTTCGCCACGTTTGGCGCGACCTTTGGCGCCGTGGGCCAGGCCATGGCCTTTGACGACAAGGTGTTCGACGACAAGACCGGAGTGAAGCCGCAATCCAGCCCATGGGCGGTGTTCCAATTCGGCTTTTCCGCCTACAAGAACGGCCACAAGGAACAGGCCGCCGAGGCCTATAAATACGCCGCCGAGAACGGCCAGATCGGCGCCACCTGGAAGCTTGCCCGCATGTATGCCGAGGGCGACGGCGTGGCGCGCGATGACTATGAGGCGTTCAAGTTCTTCTCGGAGATCGTCGACCAGGATGTCGAGCCCGGCTCGCCCGAGGAAAGCTATGTCTCGGACGCGCTGGTGGCGCTTGGCGATTATCTGCGCAAGGGCATTCCCGGCAGCCCGGTCACCGAGAACGAGGTGGCGGCCCAGGAATATTACATGCGCGCCGCCGCCAACTACCGCAATCCGAACGCACAGTTCGAGATGGGTCAGATGTTCCTGAAGGGCGAGGGCGGGGTGAAGGCCAGCGTCAAGCAGGCCGGGCGCTGGTTCCAGCTTGCCGCCGAGAAGGGCCATGCCGGCGCCCAGGCGACGCTCGGCCATTTGTTGTTCCAGAGCGGCAAGATCGTTCGCGGCCTGGCGATGATGACGGCTGCGCTTGAACGCGCTTCGCCGGCCGACCAGCCGTGGATCCGCGGCATGCAGGAAGAGGCATTTGCCACCGCCGGCGAAGCCGACCGCCGCACCGCGATCTCGCTGGCCGATGACATCCTCACCAAGGGCGGCAGCGCGGACCAGTAGTCTCGCGGCCTGCGCTGGCCTTACCAGAGGTGCTCGATTTTGATCAATTCTCGGTCGGTTCCGTCGGCACCATGCTGGGGGCCGGCGTTGAGATCGGCGTCACATGGAGATGCGGCGCCATCGTGTTTTCAGGACAGCTGTCCCCGACCTTGGTCCACGACGTGTTGTTGAGCACCATGTCGCAGCGGGCAAGATGGCTCTGGTCGGCGACCGTCAGGCAGGCGACCTGACCAACCGAATACGATTTTCCATTGGCAAGACATTCGGGGGCGGCGAAAGCCGGCACGACCGCGGCCATGGCAAATGCCAAGCCGATCGGACAAAGAACAATTCGAATGCTCATGGGAACCCCGGCCGCCATGATGATCCCCCATCATGCGCCGGAATGTGGCCATATGAGGTCAAATGCCTGCGTGTCCGGCGTCAGGGCCTGCTGGACAGGGTCTCCGTCAGGCCGGCTGCAGCGCGAGGTCGATCGCCACCGGCACGTGGTCGGACGGCTTTTCCCAGGCGCGCACATGCTTTTCGATCGAGGCCGCGGAAAAGCGGTTGGCGGCTTCCGGCGACAGCAGCAGATGGTCGATGCGGATGCCGTTGTTCTTCTGCCAGGCGCCGGCCTGATAGTCCCAGAACGTGTAGGTGTCGGGCCTGTCGGTGACCGCGCGGACCGCCTCGGTGAAACCAAGATTGAGCAACCGTCGGAAAGCCTGCCGCGTCTGCGGCTGGAACAGCGCATCGCCCAGCCAGTTCTCCGGAAACCTGGCGTCGATCGGCTCGGGAATGACGTTATAGTCGCCGGCCAGAACCAGGGCCTCTTCCAGCCTCAGCCGCTCCTGTGCCCAGCGCTCCAGGCGCTCCATCCAGGATAGTTTGTAGGGGAACTTCTTATCGTCATCGATCGGATTGCCGTTCGGCAGATAGAGCGAGGCGATGCGCAACGCGCCCTTGTCGGTCGAGAAAACGCCTTCGATGAAACGCGCCTGCTCGTCGGCATCGTCGCCGGGCAGACCACGATTGACCTCGTCGAAGCGCAGTTTCGACAGGATGGCGACACCGTTGAAGCCCTTCTGGCCGTGGGTCTCGACATTGTAGCCAAGCGCCTCGATCTCGGCGCGCGGGAACTGGTCGTCGAGCGTCTTGATCTCCTGCAGGCAGACGATGTCGGGCGCGCTCTCGGTCAGCCAGTGGGTCAGGTTGCCGATGCGGGCGCGCACGCCGTTGATGTTCCAGGTGACGATTTTCATGACGGTCTCGATGCTGTTCAGTGGGGTTCTTGCGGCGGATGGCGTTCGACCAGGCCGATCGTATTGCCTGCCGGGTCCTTTAGAAAGGCCATCCATTCGCTTTCCCCTGCCGGACCGAACTGGCCTTCGGTGTCGTTATGGACGAGCGTCGGCGGCGCGGTGAAGGGGACGCCCGCGGCTTTTGCCTCGGCATGGAAATGGTCGAGGCCCGACATGTCGAGATAGACGGTTCCCGCCGGTACGCCGTCGGTGAACAGCAAGCGCACATCGCCGGCCATGATGAAGGCAATGCCCGGCGGATCGAAGCGGGCATGCACGGCCATACCGAGCACTTCGCGCCAGAACGCCAGCGTTACGTCGAGGTCACGTCCGGCCGACAGCGCGATCTGGCGGACCGCACCGATCGCGGACATTTCTATATGGAAAAGCTCGTGCCGCAGCCGCAGGAGGCGACGGCGTTCGGGTTCCGGATCTGGAACGACTGGCCCATCAGGTCGTCGACGAAGTCGATCACCGAGCCGCCCATATAGACCAGCGACAGATCATCGATCAGCACCGTGGCGCCATCCCTTTCGATGGCGACGTCGTCGTCGTTGCGCGTGTCGACCAGGTCGAACTTGTAGGAAAAGCCGGAACAACCACCGCCTTCGACCGAAACGCGCAGCGCCGTCTTGCCAGCTTCGCCAGAGACAATCTTGGCAATCCGCCTGGCGGCGGCCTCGGTCATGTCGACTTTCATGGCAGTCTTGGCATCCGCGCCCATGGGCGTCACCTTGCTTTCGGTTTCACATGATAGGTATGAAGCGCGAGCGGCCAAGTCAACTAGACCAATCAATTGCGGCATCGATCATGACCAACGAGTTGGGCGACATCGGATTCGGCTATCGGCCACGCGCCGCCTATGCCTGCGATCCGGCAAAGTCGCGCGGGCGGCTTTTCGATGAGGTCGAAAGCCCGACCCGCACGCCGTTCCAGCGCGATCGCGACCGCATCATTCATTCGACGGCGTTCCGGCGGCTGAAACACAAGACACAGGTCTTCATCGCGCATGAAGGCGACCACTATCGCACACGTCTGACCCATTCGATCGAAGTGGCGCAGATCGCGCGGGCGCTGGCGCGGGCGCTGCGCGGCGACGAGGATCTCGCCGAAGCCGTCGCGCTGGTGCATGATTTCGGCCACACGCCCTTCGGCCACACCGGCGAGGACGCGCTGAACGAGAAGATGGTTGCCTGGGGCGGGTTCGACCACAACGCGCAATCGCTGCGCATCGTGACGAGGCTGGAGGCGCGCTACGCCGAATTCGACGGGCTCAACTTGACCTGGGAAACGCTGGAAGGCCTGGTCAAGCACAATGGACCGCTGACCGATGGCAATGGCCAGGGCCTGAAAGGGCCGGTGCCGCAGGCGATCCGCGATTATTCGGAGCTGCACGATCTCGAGCTGGACCGGTTTGCCGGCATCGAGGCGCAATGCGCGGCGATCGCCGACGATATCGCCTACAACACGCATGACATCGACGATGGTTTGCGAGCAGGGGTGCTGACGCTGGACATGCTGGAGACGGTCTCGCTGCCAGGAACGATCCTCAAGGGCGTGCGCGCCCGCTATCCGGCGCTCGATGACGTGCGCACCGGCCACGAACTGATGCGGCGCCAGATCACCGCCATGGTCGAAGATGTCATTGTTTCGACCACTGCCAATCTGGACCGGATCAAGCCGCAGAGCGCGGACGCGGTGAGGGCAGCCGGGGAGACGATGGTGACCTTTTCGACCGAAATGGCTGCGTTCGAGAAAGAACTGAAGGCCTTCCTCTACAAGCACCTCTACCGGCACGCGGAGGTGATGCGGGTGCGCGCCGACGCCGAGCAGATCGTCAGGGACCTGTTCGACGTCTATTTCGCCGACCCGCGCGCCATGCCTGACGGCTGGCGAGAGGGGCTCGATCGGGCCGACGATCGCATCAAGGCGCGCAGCGTGGCCGACTTCCTGGCCGGCATGACCGACACCTACGCGCTCAAGGAACATCGGCGTTTGTTTGACCGAACCCCGGATTTGAGCTAGGGCGGGCTCGATTTTGCCGGCCAACGAGCCGGATTCGCCACAAAGCCGCCAGAGCCAGTCCAAATGAACATCTTCGCCGATTTCACCGCGCGAATCATAAAAGCCGTCGAAGCGCTTGATCTTAAAGACAATGATGGCGTTTCGCCGGACCTGTCGCGCATTGCCGTCGAGCCGCCGCGCGACGCCAGCCATGGCGACCTGGCGACCAATGCGGCGATGGTGCTGGCCAAGCCGACCGGCCAGAATCCGCGCGCGCTGGCCGAAAGACTGGCGCAGGCGCTGCGTGGGGACAAGGACGTTGCCGCCGCCGAGGTCGCGGGGCCCGGCTTCGTCAATCTCAGGCTTCGGGACGGTTTCTGGCAGGCGCATCTGACGACGCTGCTTGGCGAAGGCCGCAACTATGGCCGCTCGACGGTTGGTGGTGGCAGGAAAACCAATGTCGAATATGTCTCGGCCAATCCGACGGGCCCGATGCATGTCGGCCATTGCCGGGGCGCGGTGGTTGGCGATGCGCTCGCCAACCTGATGGCCTTCGCCGGCTACGACGTGACCAAGGAATACGTCATCAACGATGCCGGCTCGCAGATCGACGTGCTCGGCCGTTCGGCTATGCTGCGCTATCGCGAGGCGCTCGGCGACGATGTCGGCGAGATTCCGGCAGGACTTTATCCCGGCGATTACCTGGTTCCTGTCGGCGAGGCGCTGGCCAGGGAGTTTGGCCGCTCGTTGCTGGAGATGCCGGATGACGAGGCGCTGGCCATCGTCAAGGACCGCACCATCGATGCGATGATGGCGATGATCCGCGAGGATCTGGCTATGCTCAACGTGCATCACGACGTGTTCTTCTCCGAACGTACACTGCACGCCGACAACGCCAAGAAGATCCGCTCGGCGATCAGCGACCTGACGTTGAAGGGGCACATCTACAAGGGCAAGCTGCCGCCGCCCAAGGGCGAGAAGCCCGACGATTGGGAGGATCGCGAGCAGACGCTGTTCCGTTCGACCGCCGTCGGCGACGACATGGATCGGGCGCTGGTCAAGTCCGATGGCTCGTTCACCTATTTCGCCGCCGACGTCGCCTATCTCAAGGACAAGATCGACCGCGGCTTCGTCGACCTGATTTATGTGCTCGGCGCCGACCATGGTGGTTATGTCAAGCGGCTGGAGGCCTTGGCGCGCGCGATTGCCGGCGACAGGGTGAAGCTTACCGTGCTGCTTTGCCAATTGGTGAAGCTGTTTCGCGAGGGCGAGCCTGTGCGCATGTCGAAGCGGTCGGGTGATTTCGTGACGCTGCGCGAAGTGGTGGAGGAGGTCGGCCGCGACGCGATCCGCTTCATGATGCTCTACCGCAAGAACGATGCGCCGCTCGATTTCGACTTCGCCAAGGTGACCGAGCAGTCCAAGGACAATCCGGTGTTCTATGTGCAGTACGCCTCGGCGCGCTGCCATTCGGTGTTCCGGCAGGCGAGCGAGCAACTGGGCGAGGCCAATTTCGATCGCAACAGCCTGGCGTCCGCCGTAACTATGCTGACCGACGAGGGCGAGATCGGCCTGATCCGCAAGCTTGCAGAATATCCGCGTTTGATCGAGTCGGCGGCACTTGCGCTGGAGCCCCACAGGCTGGCATTTTACCTTTATGATCTGGCTTCTAGTTTCCACGGACACTGGAACCGTGGCACAGAAAATCCAGACTTACGTTTTGTTAAGGTTAACGACCGACAATTGACGCATGCCAGACTAGGGCTGGTGCAGGCTGTCTCGGACGTTCTGACGTCCGGCCTGACGTTGATCGGAGCCGCCGCGCCCACCGAAATGCGTTAGGTTTGACTAAAAAACCTGTCACCTTTTGCCCACATTGCGCTGGTAAGGGCCAACCCTACGCGACGTCCATGGCGTCCGAATGAGTGCGAGTTCGGGAACAATAATGGCAGACAGAACCCAGCTGAGAGTAGCCGACAACAACGACATCGTTGAAGATGATCCGTTCGCGGAACTGACCAGGATCATGGGATTCGACCCGCGCCAGCCGGTCAAGCCGCAAGCGCCCGTCCAGCCGAAAGCGCCCGTCGCCGGTCAGCCGGCGCAAGAGGACGATTTCGAAATCGATCTCGAGAAGGAACTGATGGGCGAGTTCGGCGCTGACGACAGCGACGCCGCTCCAGTCGCCGAGGCGCATGAGTCGACAGCCGAGGCCAGCGCGATGGCCGACGATCTTGCGATGTCGCTCGACGACGATTTCCATCTGGACATGGCGGATCTCGACGACCACGCACCGGTCGCCAGCCATGCGGATGTCGCCAGCCATGCGGATTTTCACGCTGCCGAAACCGCGCCTGCCATAGAGCCGGCTTTCGATTCTGATCTCGACAATGCCGTCGCCAGTTCCCTCGAAGACGTTTCGCCCTTCGAGGACGACCAGCCGATCGAGGACGAGCTTGCCGCGTCGCTCGATCATGACTTCCGGATTGACGACGAAGCCGACGAAGTCCGGTACGCCGCGGCCATTGCCGACGCGCCTGCTGCAGTCGAGCCTGCTGCTGTTGGGCCGGCCTCCGATCCTGAATTCGACGATGCGATCTCGCTCGAAGACGAGCTGGTGCTCGACAACCGTTGGGCAGTGGAGCAGTCCGATGCGGCTGCTGAACCGGCGGCTTCGGAACCTGTCGAGTACGCCATGCCGGCGCAAGCGCCTGCGCGTGACGCCCAGGCAATATCGAGCGAGGATTTTGCCGGTCATTTCGACGACGCCATGGCTGATGTCGATATGGATTTCGACAGTCGTGATGAGCCGGTCGCCTTCCAGGAGCCGGAAGCGCATGATGTGCTTGCCGATACCGCGGACGCGAAGGGCGAGATTTCCGACCCAGAAGGCTCGCTGGACGATGGGTTCGACCTGAACCTGGACGACTCGTTTGCCGAAACGGACGAAGAGCCGGTCGCCGTGGTTGCCGCCGCTGCGGTCCAGCCGCTGGCGCCAGCCGCCGTTGCGGCCGAGCCGTTGGATTCGCCGATCGCGGACGAACGAAGCCTGGAAGACGAGTTGAATGCACTGCTGGGTGCAATGACCGCGCGCCCGGTGCCGGCGGCCAGGGAGCCCGTCGCGGCTCGGCCGGTCGTCGTCGCCGCTCAACCGCCCGTCGCCGCAGTTGCAGAGACCACTGAGGAGCCGGCCGATCTCGCCGACCTCGAATGGGATATCGACGGACACGCGCCTGAGGAGCAGCACCGCCTTGAAGCTGTCCAGGCCGCAGATTCGGATCTCGACGTTCTACAGCTCGATGACCTGCAGGAGCAGGATCAGCGCTCGCATGTCACCGCGCACGGCGATGTCGATTTCGACGATGATGCGTTCGACGCGGCTTTGGCGAACAGCCTGGATTCGCGCGACGCAGCCGCTTCTCGGCACGATCAGGACGATCCTCATGATTGGCTGGCGGAACGCTCCGAGCCGACGGAGCCGACCCGTTCGTGGAGCCGCGTGACGCCGGTTCCGCAGCAGCCGGCATTTAGCGCTCAGCCGACCGCTTCGATAACACCCTGGGCCGCGGCACCGGCAGTCGCCGCAGTGCCATCCTACCGTTCGAGCGAGCCGGTCGAGACCGTCGCCCCTGCAGCCCCTGTATCCGTGCCGCAACCGCGACAGTCCTCGCACTACGAAGACATGCCCGATGTCGAGACGATCGACGTGCCCGAGCGTGTCGTGGCGTTGGCGGACGATCTCGACATCCCGGAACTGCACTTCGAGGAAGACAAGCCGGCGACGCCTGCCTATGACGATCTCGACGCGGAATTCTCCAGCCTTCTCACCGAGATGAATTCGGTGGAGGTCGCTCCTGCTCCCGCAAGCAGTGCCGCTTATAGCGATGAACCCCACAATGCCGGCTATGAGGAACCCAAGTCGGCCTATGACGGCGCCAAGCCGGGCTATGACGGGGCCAAGCCGGCCTACCAGCCGGAAGCGCGGACGTATGCCGCGAGGCCGGCCGAAATGCCTGCCCGTGCGACAGCGTCGGCAGGCTATGCGGATGCCGCTGGCTTCGACCTCAACAATCTGCCCGGCAGCCAGCCGGTTTCACAGGCGGACGATTTCACCGTCGACGAACTCGACTACGATCCCGAACTGGATGAGGCTATGGCTGTTCCGGGTCTCGGCGAGCGGGAGGCCGCGAGGCCCTCGCGCCGACGTGGCCTGTTCGTTGCAGCTGTTGTCGGCGCGGTGGCGGTTGCTGGCGGCCTCGGCGCCTTTGCGCTGTCTTTCGGCGGCAAGGGCGGCAGCGATGCACCGGTGATCGTCAAGGCCGACAACGCGCCGATCAAGGTCAAGCCGGAAAATCCGGGCGGCACAGTGGTGCCGAACCAGGACAACAAGGTTTACGACGCGGTGGTCAAGGGGACCAAGCCCGCCGAGCCTGTCCAGGATAAACTGGTCACCAACGTCGAAGAGCCGGTGGATGTGCAGGCCAAGGATCCCGCCCGCGCGATCGATCTTTCCGCCGACCAGAACGCCGCGGCAACTGGAGCGGATGACGGCAACGCCGCGCCGGTCGCCAATGCCGCGCCGGCCGCCAGCGCGGCGCCGGCCGATAACGCGGCGCCGGCACCGAAATCCGAAGATCGCATCGCGCAGGTGCTGCAGGAGGCCGACAAGGGCACCAACGCCGATGTCGTCGCGGTTGCGCCGCGCAAGGTGAGGACCATGGTGGTCAAGTCAGACGGTTCGCTGGTGCCGCGTGATGATCCGGCGCCCGCGGCACCGCAAGTGGCAGCCGCTGAGCCGGCCGACCCGGCGCCGCAGCAAGTTACCCCGTCGTCCCAGGCCGATGCGGACCAAACTGGCACCGTGACGCCCGCCACCGCCCAGGCAGACGACGAGCCGGCCCTCAAGCCGGCAGCGAAACCGGCGGCGGCGCCCAAGGCCGAGGCCAAGGCCCAATCGGCAAACACACCTGCCAAGGTTCCGGTCGCGCCGCAGCGCCCGTCCGACCAGCCGGTTGATGTCGTCGGCGAGGTCAAGCCCGACCAGGTTGCATCCATCGATCCGGGATCAACCGCGACCGGCGGTGGTTCGTGGTCGATGCAGATCGCTTCGCAGCCGACGGTCGAAAGCGCCCAGTCCAGCTACCAGGATCTGCAGCGCCGCTACGGCAGCGTGCTTTCCGGCCGCACCGCCAACATCGTCAAGGCGGAGATTGCCGGCAAGGGCACGTTCTACCGTGTGCGCGTTCCGGCGAAGTCGCGCAACGACGCGATCAACCTGTGCACCAGCTACAAGGCTGCCGGCGGCAATTGCTTCGTCTCGCGCTAGCAACTGAAGTCAACCAATCAAAGCCGGCGCGGTCTCAGACCGCGCCGGCTTTTTCATGTGGATGAGATCTGTCTTCAAGCGCATGCGGCGGGGGACGATTCCCTTTGATCGCGCGAAGCCCTAAACTCCCGTCATGACCGAATCAAAATCCATGATCCTCGGCTGTGCCGGGAAATCGCTTACTCGCGAAGAAATCAATTTCTATCGCAACGAATGCCCGTGGGCCTTCATCCTGTTTGCGCGCAACATCGGCGAGACCGAGCAGATCCGCGATCTGGTCGCCGAGATGCGCGACTGTATCGGGCGTCCGGACGCGCTGGTGTTCATCGACCAGGAAGGCGGCCGGGTGCAACGCCTGCGGCCGCCACTGGCGCCGAATTATCCTGCCGGTGGCGCACTCGGCGCGCTGTGGCGCGACGATCACGATGCCGGCGCCCGCGCGGCCTGGCTGATGGCGCGGCTGCATGCGTTCGACCTGCTGCGCTACGGCATCACGGCGGATTGCCTGCCGGTGCTCGACGTGCCGATCGAAGGCGCCAGCGACGTCATCGGCGCGCGTGCCTATGGCAAGGAGCCGCGACCGGTGATCGAACTCGGCCGTGCTGCCGCAGAAGGGCTGATGTCGGGCGGCGTGCTGCCTGTGATGAAGCATATTCCCGGCCATGGGCGCGCCCTTGCCGACACGCATTTCGAATTGCCGACGGTGAATGCGTCGCTCAGCGATCTGCAACGGCATGATTTCGCCCCGTTCCGGGAGCTCAACCATCTGCCCATGGCGATGACGGCGCATGTCGTCTACAGCGCCATCGACCCGAAGAACCCGGCGACGACATCCGGTAAGGTCATCGACGAGATCATCCGTCGTGAAATCGGCTTCGACGGACTGCTGATGAGCGACGACACCTCGATGAAGGCACTTTCTGGGGATTTCCCGACAAAGGCGGCCTCGATCCTTGCGGCGGGCTGCGATCTGGTCCTTCACTGCAACGGTGTTTTCGAGGAAATGGCCGGCATCGCGTCGCGCACCACGGGGCTTGAGGGCAAGTCACTGGAGCGCGCAAAACGGGCGCTGACCTATATTAGGAAACACGACGCGGCTGAAGAAACCGAGATACGCGCAGAATTCGCCACCTATTTCGATGCGGTGGCCTGACAAAGGAAGCGAGAGAAAGTGGCGGAAACATTGGAAAGCAAGGCCGCGAAGGCCGCACCGATGGACCGTCTGTGGGCCGAGAACGACGATTCCCGCGTCACCGGCGATCCGTCGCTGGTCGTCGACGTGGCCGGCTTCGAAGGTCCTCTCGATCTGCTGCTGCATCTTGCCCGCACCCAGAAGGTCGATCTGGCGCGGATCTCGATCCTGGCGCTGGTCGAGCAATATCTGACCTTTGTCGAGACCGCGAGGGCGCTCAGGCTCGAGCTTGCCGCCGACTATCTGGTGATGGCGGCGTGGCTGGCCTTCCTCAAGTCGAAGCTGCTCATCCCCAAGCAGCCTGGCGACGAGGGCGAAAGCGGCGAGGAACTGGCGGCGGTGCTGCAGTTCCGGCTGAAGCGGCTGGAGGCGATGCGCGACGCCTCGGCGCGTCTGGTCAACCGCAACCGACTCGGCCGCGACGTGTTCGCGCGCGGCATGCCGGAAATGGTCATCGTCGAAAAGCGCAACGCCTATTCGGCCTCGCTCTACGATCTCCTGACCGCCTACGCCCAGCAGCGGCAGAAGCAGGCGATTAACAATGTGACGATCGCCAGGCGCGGTGTCTGGTCGCTCAAGGACGCGCGCGACATCCTGACCCGGCTGGTCGGCGCGGTGCGCGACTGGACGGCGCTGGAGAGTTTTCTGATCGAATACATGACCAGCCCCGAGGAGCGGCGCACGGCGATCGCCAGCTCGTTCGCGGCCACGCTGGAACTGGTGCGCGAGGGCAAGATGGACATGCGGCAGGACGACGTGTTCGCGCCGATCTACCTGCGCGGCCGCGCACAGGCAATCAAGGCAGTCGAGGTGGCATCATGAGCGAGCGCGCCAACGCTTCGGTTATCCCGTTCAAGGTCGATGACGAAACGGAAGGGGAGTTGTTTCCCCAGGAACCAGCCGAGCAGGTCCAGAACCCGGCCGAGCGCCTCTATATGGCGGAAGCCGTGCGCATGGCCGAGGCGATCGTGTTCGCCAGCACTGAACCTGTCAGCGAAAAGCAGCTGGCGGCGCGCCTTCCAGATGGCATCAACATCGCCCTGGCGATGGCCGACCTGCAGCGAATCTATGCGCGGCGCGGCGTCAATCTGGTGCGCGTCGGCGACGCCTGGGCGTTCCGCACCGCCGGTGACCTGGCCTTCCTGATGAGCCGCGACACGGTGCAGCAGCGCAAGCTGTCGCGCGCCGCGCTCGAAGTGCTGGCGATCATCGCCTACCACCAGCCGGTGACGCGCGCCGAGATCGAGGACATCAGGGGTGTCGAAACCTCGAAAGGTACGCTCGACACGCTGCTGGAAACGGAATGGGTGCGCATGCGCGGCCGACGCAAAACGCCGGGACGCCCTGTCACCTATGGCACGACCGAGACCTTCCTCGACCATTTCGCGCTGGAGGAAATCCGCGACCTTCCCGGCATGGAGGAACTGAAAGGGGCAGGGCTGCTTTCGGGCCGCATGCCGTCGAATTTCTCCATTCCACAGCCGCCGGCCGATCCCGATGCGCTGGCCGACGACGAGGATGCGCTGACCGACATCGACCTCGAGGAACTCGGCCTGCTGACGCCGCGCGTCACGGAAGATTGACTGGCAATCGCGGCCAATCTGTCGAGGATGCGCGGATTCGTAGCGGGCCATCACGCCGAAAATGCGTGACATCCGCCACCCTTTCATAAACTCTGTCGCAGTTGTGTTTGAATCCCAACGCGAAAACGCATAGATCATCGCCAGGGAAAACATTCGAGAGAGATTTGCTATGGGTTCATTTTCGATTTGGCACTGGATGATCGTGCTCGTGATCGTGCTGCTGGTGTTCGGCCGCGGCAAGATCCCTGAGCTGATGGGTGACATGGCCAAGGGCATCAAGAGCTTCAAGAAGGGCATGGCGGACGACGACGTTGCCGAAGACAAGCGCACCGTCGAACACCGCGCCGACGAGACCGTTTCGGCCGCGAAGGAAAAAGCCAGCAAGAGCTGAGCCAAAAGGTTCTAGTCGGAACAGAGTGCCATGTTTGAAGTCGGCTGGACCGAAATGCTGGTCATCGCGATCGTCATGATCGTGGTCGTCGGGCCCAAGGATTTGCCCAATATGCTGCGCACCTTCGGCCGCACGACGGCCAAGCTGCGTGCCATGGCGGCCGACTTCCAGAAGCAGTTCAACGAGGCGCTGAAGGAAGCCGAGCTCGACGACGTCAAGAAGTCGGTCGACGAGCTCAGGGGCCTCAGCCCGATGTCCGAGATCAGGAAGCAGCTCAATCCGTTCGAGCAGGCGGCGGCCGATGTGCGCTCCGGCGTCGACGCGGTGATGAAACCCAAGCCGGCAGACGATCCGACAGCGCCAGCCGCTTCGACGCCGCAGGCGGCCGAGCCGTTGAAGAACGGCGCGACGACCATGCCTGGCGTCAGCGGGCCGGAAGCCGCACCAGCAGCGCCGATTTTCCCGGCAATGACCGATGAATCGGTGGTGACGGTGTCAGTGCCAGCCGAACCGGTTGTCGCGGCGAAGGCGTCGGCGGTGAAGAAAGTGGCCAAGGCTGTTCCGGCAAAAGCGCCGGCTAAAGCGCCTGCCAAGGCGTCGGCAAATGGCACGATGGCTTCCGCGCCGGCAAAGGCGGCGACCGCCAAGGCCGCACCTGTGTCCAAGGCGGCGGTAAAGCCTGAAAAGGCTGCGAAGCCCACTGCGGCCAAGACGGTCGCGACCAAGCCGATCGTTACCAAGCAAATCGCTACCAAGACAATCGTTACCAAGACTGGGACGAAAGCTGAACCGAAGCCTGCCGCGGCGAAGAAGCCGGCGGCCAAGAAGACGGCTGGAGCCGCCAAGTGAGCGTTTCRGACAAGGAAAGAGACGAGATCGAGAAATCGTCGGCGCCGCTGATGGAGCATCTGATCGAGCTGCGCCGGCGGCTGATCTGGTCGCTCGGCGGCTTCTTCGTCGCCTTCCTGGTCTGCTTCTTCTTCGCCAAGAGGCTTTTCAACCTTCTGGTCGTCCCGTTCAAATGGGCGACGAAGTGGGCCGGGCTCGATCCGCACAAGGTCGAGCTGATCTACACCGCGCCGCAGGAATTCTTCTTCACCCAGGTCAAGCTCGCCATGTTCGGCGGCATGGTCATCGCCTTTCCGCTGATCGCCACGCAGATCTACAAGTTCATCGCGCCCGGCCTCTACAAGAACGAACGCAACGCCTTCCTGCCGTTCCTGATCGCATCGCCGGTCCTGTTCCTGATGGGCGCATCGCTGGTTTATTTCTTCTTCACGCCGATGGTGATGTGGTTCTTCCTCGCCATGCAGCAGGCCGGCACCGACGATCAGGTGCAGATCTCACTGCTGCCGAAAGTGTCGGAATATCTCAGCCTGATCATGACGCTGATCTTCTCCTTCGGCCTGGTGTTCCAGCTGCCGGTGGTGACCAGCTTGATGACGCGCGTCGGCATGCTGTCGTCGAAGGCGCTGGCCGAAAAGCGCAAATGGGCGATCGTCATTGCCTTCGTCGTCGCGGCCGTGCTGACGCCGCCCGACCCGATGAGCCAGATCGGCTTGGCCATTCCGACGATCCTGCTCTACGAGGTCTCCATCTGGGCTGCGCGGCTGATCGAACGCGATCAGGAAAAGCAGCGTGTGGCCCGCGAGAAGCAGGACGCGGCCGAAGAGGTGGCCGAAAAGCCGGCGGACGCGTCTTCCACATAGGCCATAGGGCTGCCCCCGCCGGGGGGGCGGCGGGCTTGGCATCGATTGCCTTGTGACGGCAATTATGCTATAGATTGGGGTATGGTGCTGATTTGCGCCAACGACCCGCCGCAAGGCGGGTTTTTTATTTCCGGCTCTCGCGCCATCCCCGGTAAAGCGCGCTAAAGCGAGCTCGAAGCCCTGGCTTGATCACGCCTGATCTTGCATCGATCAACGATGCGGTTTACGCCCTCTGGCTGAAACGCATCGCCATCGTGGCGATGCGTTTCAGTTTTGTTTGAAGCATGTCAACCGCTGCGCACTTTTGGGCGACATGCTACCCAGGAGCGTTCAAACCATGCTTGACATCAAATGGATTCGCGACAACCCGAAGGCCCTTGTCGAGGCGCTGGTGAAGCGCTCGTGGTCGGCCGGCGAGGCGCAGTCCACGGTCGACGGGCTGATCGCCTCGGACGAGGCGCGGCGCGAACACGTCACCGAGTTGCAGACCAAGCAGGAGCGCCGCAACGCCGCCTCGAAGGAGATCGGCAACGCCATGCGCTCGGGCGATGCGGCGCTTGCCGAAAGGCTGAAAGCCGAAGTCGGCGAGATCAAGACCTTTATCCAGAATGGCGAGGCGCGAGAACGCGAGCTCGACAAGACGCTGAACGATGCGCTGGCGGTGCTGCCCAACGTGCCGTTCGACGATGTGCCGGTCGGCAAGGACGAGCACGACAATGTCGTCAAGCATATCGTCGGCAAGCTGCCGACGCGTCCGAATTGGGTGAAGGAGCATTTCGAGATCGGCGAAGCGCTCGGCATGATGGATTTCGAGCGCGCGGCGAAGCTTTCAGGTTCGCGCTTCACAGTGCTGAAGAGCGGGCTGGCGCGAATGGAACGGGCGCTCGGCCAGTTCATGCTCGACCTGCACACCAACGAACATGGCTATGAGGAAGTCATCCCGCCATTGATGGTCAAGGACGACGTTCTTTTCGGCACCAACCAGTTGCCGAAATTCGAGGAGGATCTGTTCTTCACGGCGCACGGTGAGGGCAGGCTTGGCCTGATCCCCACAGCCGAAGTGCCTCTCACCAATCTCGTGCGCGAAGAAATCACAGCGCATGAAAAACTGCCGCTGCGCTATACCGCACTGACGCCGTGCTTCCGGTCGGAAGCAGGCTCGGCCGGGCGCGACACGCGCGGCATGCTGCGCCAGCACCAGTTTTACAAGGTAGAGCTGGTGTCGATCACGGACCAGGAATCGTCGCTCGCCGAGCACGAACGGATGACGCAATGCGCCGAGGAAGTGCTGAAGCGGCTCGGGCTGCCGTTCCGCACCATGACGCTGTGCACCGGCGACATGGGCTTTGGCGCGCGAAAGACCTACGACATCGAAGTCTGGCTGCCCGGCCAGAACGCCTATCGCGAGATCTCGTCCTGCTCGGTGTGCGGCGATTTCCAGGCGCGCCGCATGGACGCCCGCTACAAGGATAAGGACGGCAAGGGCAACCGCTTCGTCCATACGCTCAACGGTTCGGGCACCGCGGTCGGCCGCGCGCTCATAGCCGTCATCGAAAACTACCAGAATGAGGATGGCAGCGTAACCATTCCTGAAGCGCTGCGGCCTTACATGGGCGGCCGGGAAAAGATCGAATCGAAATAATGCGCATACTGCTGACCAATGACGACGGCATTCACGCCGAGGGCCTGGCCTCGCTCGAACGGGTTGCGCGCACGCTGTCCGACGATGTCTGGGTGGTGGCGCCGGAGCAGGACCAATCCGGCTATGCGCACTCGCTGTCGATCTCGGAGCCGCTGCGGCTGCGCAAGATCGGCGAGAAGCATTTTGCCGTGCGCGGCACGCCGACGGATTGCGTCATCATGGGCGTCAAGAAGATCCTGCCCGGCGCCCCCGACCTGATCCTGTCCGGCATCAATTCCGGCGCCAACATCGCCGACGACGTCACCTATTCGGGAACCGTCGCCGGCGCCATGGAGGGCGCGCTGCTCGGCATCCGCTCGATCGCGCTCAGCCAGGGCTACAGCTATGTCGGCGAGGATCGGGTCGTTCCCTACGAGACGACCGAAGCGCTGGCGCCGGCACTGCTGCAGAAACTGGTGGCGACGCCGCTGCCGGACGGCGTGCTGCTCAACGTCAATTTTCCGAACTGCCTTCCTGAAGAAGTCGCCGGTACGGTGGTGACCTCGCAAGGCRAGCTCGTGCACAGCCTGTGGGTCGACGAGCGCCGCGACGGGCGCGGCCTGCCTTACTACTGGCTGCGTTTCGGCCGCGAGCCGGTCGAAGGCAAGCGAGGCACCGATCTCCATGCCTTGCGCAACAGGCTGGTGTCGGTGACGCCATTGCAGCTCGACCTCACCGCGCATGAAATCCGAGACCAACTGAGCAAGGCGCTTGCATGACCCAGGGCCTCCCAACCGACGACCGCGAAGGTTTTGCTGCCTTTCTGCTGCGTTTGCGCGGCAGGGGGACGGTGCCGAAGGCGCTGATCGCTGCCTTCGAGGCGACGCCGCGGCGCGGTTTCCTTGGCGCACAGTACCATCCGATCGCCTGGTCGGACCGCATGCTGCCGATCGAATGCGGCGAGGCGATCGAAGGTGCCGACCTGCAGGCGGCGGTGATTTCAGCCCTTGCCATCGAGCAGGGCAACCGCGTTCTCGAGATCGGCACCGGCTCCGGCTACACGGCGGCGGTGATGTCGCGGCTGGCGGCGCGGGTCGTCACCACCGACCGCTACAAGACGCTTGTCGAGCAGGCCAGGCAGCGCTTCGAGGCGCTCGGCATCGGCAATGTCATCGTGCGCCAGGCGGACGGTTCCGGCGGCCTGCCGAACGAAGGGCCGTTCGATCGCATCGTCGCCTGGGCTGCCTTCGACAGCCTGCCGCGCTTCCTGCTCGACCAATTGTCGAGCGGCGGCATCGTCATCGCCCCGATCGGACCGGAAGAGGGCGAACAGGTGCTGGCCAAGCTGACCAAGGTCGGCAGCCGGTTCGAACGCGAAGACATCGGTCTCGTGCGCCTGCAGCCGATCCTGCGCAGCGTCGCCGCCGTCATCTAGAGTAATCTTTTATGCGGTGCCGGCCTGCGAATTGTGAGGCCGCAAACCGCTGCATCCGGTTACGGCGAGTCGACTTAGCCAGCCCGGCCTGAGCATAGCTTCGGCACTCTGCAAGCGATCTCAAATATTTTAAGAAAATTCGCATCGGATTCTATGGGGTTAACCGACGAGTAACATTAACGCGCTTTAATCATGCCTAGTTTGTACCGGGTATGTGCGGGTTAGTGCGATGCAACTCAGTGTTTTGAAGACAAACGGACGCAACCTGATGCGTGGTTGTGCCGTACTCATGGTCGCAGGCGCTGCGGCAGGGTGCAGCTCCCAGGCTTCGCGCTTCAACAGCGTCGATGACGTCTTTACCTCGTCGACCAACAATCAGCGCGCCATCATCAACAAGCAGGACGCCGTGCAGGCCTATCCGGGCGATGTCGAGGCCGCTCCGGTCGACGGCAGCCATACGCAGTCGGTCAGCCGCTCCAGTCTCGAACCGGTCTCGACGCGGCCGCTGCCTCCGCCCGTTGCGCAGGCACAGCCGGCTCCGGCACTCGCGCCTGCCGCAAAGCCGGTACGCACTGCATTGGCTCCGGCGCCGCATGTCGACCGGACCACGACCGGCACCGTCGCTCCGGCGGCATCGCCGTTCAAGGTTGCGCAGCCCGACGCGCCACGCGTGGCCGCGGCCGGAACGCCGCATGCAACCGAGATCGTCGTCAGGGATGGCGAAACGATTTCCGGCCTGGCGCAGCACTACAAGGTGCCGGCCGACGTGATCATGAAGGTCAACGGGTTGAGCCCGACCAAGGGGCTGAAGACCGGCCAGAAGCTGGTCATTCCCGCCTATGCCTACTCCAGCAAATCGGAAGCGAAAGTCGCCGACGCCAAGCCGGTGAAAAACGGCAAGCACGACCTGCCGGCCACTGCGCCGGACAAGGTCGCCGTCCTGCCGCAGCAGCCCAAGCTTAAGGAGGGCAAGTCCGCCGCTCAGGTCGATACTTCGACCGCCGCAAGCCAGCCCAAGGAGCCCAAGCCGCAGATGGCCGCGGCCAAGGCGACCGGCGCTGCCGGCACCTACACGGTCCAGTCGGGCGACACGCTTTCTTCGATTGCCAGGAAGACCGGTGTCGGCACCGTAGCGCTGAAGCAGGCCAACGGCATGAAGGACGGCTTGCTCAAGATCGGCCAGACCTTGAAGGTGCCGGCCGGCGGAACCGCGACCGTCGCCAGTGCCAAGCCGGCGAAGATCGATCCGGTGACAACGGCGACCACGCAGCCCGCGGCAAAGACGACGCCGTCGGAAACGCTGGCGTCCTACACGCCGCCGAAGAAAGATTCGAAGGTCATCCAGCAGGCCGAAGACGACGACGCGGTTGCACCGGATGCAACCGGCATCGGCAAGATGCGCTGGCCGGTGCGCGGCCGCGTGATCTCCGGTTTCGGCTCCGGCAAGGACGGTGTCGACATCGCCGTGCCGACGGGAACGCCGGTCAAGGCGGCCGAGAACGGCGTCGTCATCTATGCCGGCGATGGCCTCAAGGAATTCGGCAACACGGTGCTGGTGCGCCACGAGAACGGCCTGGTCACCGTCTACGGCCATGCCAGCTCGATCGAGGTGCAGCGCGGCCAGAAGGTCAAGCGCGGCCAGGAAATCGCGCTGTCGGGCATGAGCGGCACGACGGACTCGCCGAAGCTGCACTTCGAAGTGCGCAAGAACTCCGCCCCGGTCGACCCCTCTGGCTATCTCGAATAGTCGGGCTGTCTCGAATAGAACAAGAACGCGATTTTGCGGGCCGTCTGACCTCCAGTCCGGCCCGCCGGCTCAGCCCGCCCCGCAAGGAGCGGGCTTTTTCAGTGGCTTTTCTCCGACCCTAATCCTTGAGCGGCTTGCCGAGCCGTCCTGCCAGGTCCTGGGTGAACTGCCAGGCGACACGGCCGGAGCGGCTGCCACGCGTCGTCGCCCATTCCAGCGCTTCGGCGCGCAACTTCTCGGGATCGACAGAAAGATCGTGATGGCGGACATAGCCGTCGATCATGTCGAGATATTCGTCCTGCGAACATTTGTGGAAGCCGAGCCATAGGCCGAACCGGTCTGAGAGCGAGACCTTCTCCTCGACCGCTTCGGACGGGTTGATGGCGGTCGAGCGCTCATTGTCGATCATGTCGCGCGGCAAGAGATGACGGCGGTTCGAGGTGGCGTAGAAGATGACGTTGGCCGGGCGGCCCTCGACGCCGCCTTCAAGCGCTGCCTTCAGCGACTTGTAGGAGGTATCGTCGTGGTCGAAGGAGAGGTCGTCGCAAAACAGGATGAAGCGGAAGGGGGCTGACTTCAGCAGTCCCATCAGCTTCGGCAGCGTGTCGATGTCCTCGCGGTGGATTTCGATCAGCTTCAGCGGCAGGTCGGACTTGGCCCTGGCGTTGATCTCCGCATGCACGGCCTTGACCAGCGACGATTTGCCCATGCCGCGCGCGCCCCACAACAACACGTTGTTGGCTGCGTAGCCGGCAGCGAAGCGTTCGGTGTTGTCGACAAGAATATCGCGGACGCGGTCGACGCCACGGATCAGGCCGATGTCGACGCGGTTAACCCTGTGCACCGGCTCCAGATAGCCGGGATCGGCCTGCCAGACGAAGCAGTCGGCCTCGCCGATGTCCGTTTCAGGCACCGGCGGCGGGGCGAGGCGGCTAACCGCCTCGATCAGGCTGTCGAGCTTCTTGTTGAGGGCGTCAATGCTGCTGTCGGTCATGTCGGTCTTTTGTTTATCGCGTTTTGAAGTGGGGAGCGTGCCGATTCCGTCGGGTTCGAAACCGGTTGCAACCTTTTGTTCGAGCGTGATCTTTTCCGAAAACCGGCTCGTGCTGTTCGCGATCATGCTCTAACACGGCTCAACAGGCCGGAAAAGCAGCCGATTTGGCGGGCCACGCAGTTGCATTGGCAACTTTACCGACTATATTCCGGCCAAATTTCAAGGGGCCGCCAAACTCCACAAGGACGGGTGGCGGCTGTTTTCAAAATTCAGGAGTACCTCGATGTTCGTGACACCGGCATACGCCCAAGGCGTTGGGGCCTCTCCCGACATGTTCATCAGCATTTTGCCGTTTGTCCTGATTTTCGTGATCATGTATTTTCTGATCATCCGGCCGCAGCGCACGCAGCTGAAGAAGCGCGGTGAGATGCTGGCCGCGGTTCGTCGCGGCGACACGGTCGTCACTGGCGGCGGCTTCGTCGGCAAGGTGACCAAGGTGATCGACGACAACGAACTCGAAATCGACCTCGGCGGTGGCACCAAGGTGACCGCGCTGCGTTCGACGATCGCCGATGTGCGCGTCAAGGGCGAGCCTGTGGCGAACCAGAACGCCAAGAAATAACCGAATTTCAGGCGGAGCGATCCGCGGATACGCTCTGACGGACGACGCCATATGCTTTATTTTTCGCGCTTCAAGATGATCCTGATCTGGGTGGCCGTGGCCATCACAGTGATCCTCGCCGCGCCCAATCTGTTCTCCGCCAGCACTCTGGCGCAACTTCCCAGCTGGGTGCCGAAGCGCCAGATGACGCTCGGGCTCGATCTGCAGGGCGGCTCGCACATCCTGCTGGAGATGAATCAGAACGACCTGATCAAGGACCGGCTGGAAACGACGCGCGACGAAATTCGAACGCTGCTGCGTGACGCCAAGATCGGCTATACCGGGCTTGCCGGCACGGGTCGGACCTTGCAGGTCCGCATCACCGATCCCGCCCAGCTCGATGCCGCCAAGAAAGCGCTGAAGTCGCTAACCGATCCCGTCGCTGCCGGCCTGTTCACCGGCGGCTCCATCCAGGAAATGACGCTCGACGATTCCGAGCCCGGCCTGCTCAAGTTCAACGTCACCGATGCCGGCATCAAATACCGCACGTCGACCGCCTTGACGCAGTCGATCGAAGTGGTCGAGCGCCGCGTCAACGAACTTGGCACGACCGAGCCGATTGTGCAGCGGCAGGGCGACGACCGTATCCTTGTCCAGGTGCCGGGCCTTCAGGACCCGCAAAGGCTGAAGGAAATCCTCGGGCAGACCGCCAAGCTGACGTTCCAGATGGTCGACCAGTCGATGCCGGTGCAGGACGCGCTCAATGGCCGCCCGCCTGCCGGCTCTTCGGTGCTGTATTCGCAGGACGATCCGCCGGTTCCCTACCTGATCGAAAACCGCGTCATCGTTTCGGGCGAAAATCTCGTCGATGCCCAGGCGACATACAATTCGCAGAACAACGAGCCGGTGGTTTCGTTCCGCTTCGATTCGAAAGGTGCGGCGCGCTTCGGCCAGGCCACGGCGCAGAATGTCGGCAAGCTGTTTGCCATCATCCTCGACAATCAGGTGATTTCCGCGCCGCAGATCCGCGAGCCGATCCTCGGCGGCACCGGCCAGATTTCGGGTAATTTCACTGCCCAGAGCGCCAACGATCTTGCCGTGCTGCTGCGCGCCGGCGCGTTGCCGGCGACACTGACAGTGATCGAAGAGCGGACCGTTGGTCCAGGGCTCGGCCAGGATTCCATCCATGCCGGCAAGGTCGCCGGCATCATCGGCTCGATCCTCGTCGTGGCCTTCATGTTCGTTGCCTACGGCTTCCTCGGCTTCCTCGCCAACATCGCACTGGCGGTGCACGTGGCGATGATCGTCGGGCTGTTGTCGCTGCTTGGCGCAACGCTGACCTTGCCGGGTATCGCCGGTATCGTGCTGACCATCGGCATGGCGGTCGATTCCAACGTGCTGATCTACGAACGTATCCGCGAGGAGCGACGAAACGGGCGCTCCGTGATCCAGGCGATCGACACCGGTTTCTCGAAGGCTCTGGCGACCATCGTCGATTCCAACGTCACCTCGCTCATCGCCACGGTGGTGCTGTTCTATCTCGGCACCGGGCCGGTGAAGGGCTTTGCCATCACCTACGCCATCGGCATCCTGACCACCGTCTTCACCGCCTTCACCTTCACCCGTTTGCTGGTCTCGATCTGGTTGCGCCGGGCGCGCCCGAAGGAGTTGCCGAAGGCGCCGGTGACCTTCATCCCGCCAGGCACCAAGATCCCCTTCATGGGCATTCGCCGCTGGACGTTTGCGCTGTCGAGCATCCTGTCGGTGCTGTCTGTGGTGCTGTTCATGACCGTCGACATCAACTACGGCATCGACTTCAAGGGCGGATCGATGATCGAGGTGCAGGCCAAGACCGGCAACGCCGATCTTGCCGACATCAGAGGCAGATTGACGGAACTCAACATCGGTGAAGTGCAGGTGCAGCAGTTCGGGGCCCCGAACGACGTGCTGATACGCGTCGGGACGCAGGATGGCGGCGAGAATGCCGAGCAGACGGTCAT
>NZ_JBFULQ010000024.1:0-25537 GCF_054049815.1 Mesorhizobium sp. P5_C1
TGTCCTGCTGGGTGCACTCGGCTACCAGCCACAGAGCTCGGTGCTAGGCATCAACGTCATCTATGAAGGCATGAAGAACAACGATCTCGACCTGTTCCTCGGCTATTGGAATCCGGCCATGGTCACCTATTACGAGCCCTACAAGAAGGATGGCTCGGTCGAAGACGTGCGCGTCAATCTGGAAGGCGCCAAATACACCTTCGCCGTGCCGACCTACGTCTGGGACGCCGGCGTCAAGGATTTTGCCGACCTGCACAAGTTCGCCGACAAGTTCGGCAAGAAAATGTACGGCATCGAGCCCGGCTCGAACCAGCTGATGATGGATGCCATTGCCGATCCCTCGCTTGGCCTAGACGGCTGGCAGGTCGTCGAGTCGAGTGAAGCCGGCATGCTGTCGGAGGTCGGCTATGAGATCAAGGAAAAGCAGTTCATCGTCTTCCAGGGCTGGGCGCCGCATCCGATGAACACGATGTACGATTTCAAATATCTCACCGGCGGCGACAAATTTTATGGCCCCAACCTCGGTGCCGCGACGRTGACCACGCAAGTGCGAAAGGGCTATCTGCAACAGTGCCCAAATGCCGGGCAATTGTTGAAAAACCTCACCTTTGACATCGATTTTGAAAATGTCGGCATGGGGTACCTGATCAATGACGGCATGAAGCCGGAAGAGGCGGGGCTGAAGGCGATCAAGCTGAACAAGGATCGTCTGGACACCTGGCTTGCCGGGGTCACCACATTCGACGGCAAGCCCGGCCTTGCCGCGGTCAAGGAAAAGCTTGGCCTGTGAGACCGGCAGCATTTGATGCCTTTCCGAATGGCTGGGCGGAACAGGACGGCTGGGCTGGCCGCAAGCAATTCATCAATAGCGGCGATCTCGACATCGCCTATGTCGAGATCGCCGGCGCCGAGCCGGCGCTGCTGTTGGTGCACGGCTTCACCGACACAAGCCGCAGCTTTTCGCTCCTGACGCCGCATCTGGCCGGACGTCGGCTGATCATGCCGGATCTGCGCGGCCACGGCGGGTCGCAAACTGGCGCAGGTTGCCGCATCGCCGATTTCGCAAGTGACATTGCCGGATTGATCGTCCACTTGCAGCTTGACCGGCCGGTGCTCGTCGGCCATTCGCTGGGCGCCATGGTGGCTATCGCGTTGGCCGCGCGGCATAACGAGCTCATCGGCGGGCTGGTGCTATTGGCCGGCACGTTGAAGCCCGACCTGGCGCAGAACCATCCACTGGTCATGGGCGTTCAGTCTCTGCGTGACCCGATATCGCCGGCAGACCCGTTCTATGCCTGGTGGCATGCCTGCCGGCCTGGCGTGCCCGAGCCCTTTCTCGCAGGCCTGGCGAAAGACGCCTCGGAGATGCCGGTGTCGCGCTGGCAAGCGACCTTGAAGGAAATTCGCCGCACCGATCTGAGTGACCTGGCGCGAGCCGTGCAGGCTCGAACGCTGATCATCGCCGGCGAGCACGACCCGCTGTTCGGCCAGGCGCATCAGCGGGCGCTGTTGGATGCCCTTATTGGGGCAAGCCTCGTGCACGCCGAGGAGTGTGGCCACAATCCTCATTGGGAGGATCCGGCCTTTGTTGCCAACGCCATCGGTAAGAGTTTCGGGTTCGATTAGTGCCCGAACAATGCGCGTGCCGGTGGCACGTCCTGCCGGGCTTAGGCACCATCRCTATCCCTGATCAAGCGGACCGCTACCCAAGCCGCGAACGCGAGGTCGGGGACAGACGCAAAGTCTCGGTTGGTCTGGTCAGATCCTGCTGGGCAGCTTGCCAAAACGCCTGCCATGCAGGTGAGCCGGCAAATTTGGCCTCATAGCGGGCGTGTGTTTCCGGGCTGTCGAATCCCATGACGCCGATGAAGACGTTTTCGCTGGCCCGTACCGGCAGGCGCGGAAAGCTGTTTTCGGCATGCTCGGTTACGAACGCGGCGAGCACGCGTGCGCCGGGTGCGATCATCTGCGGCACCATTTTGGTCTCGAAGCGACTGGCAAAAATGCCCTCGGCGCCTGGCCGCAAATGATGAATCCGGATCACAACAATGGCCGACAGGGGCTTGTTCCGGCTTGATTTTTTGTCGGCGGTCAAGCCTGCCCGCAGTGTGCCAGAGAGATCAAAACCGGCGCCTGGCCATGCCGGCTTGAGCAGCAACACATCGTCGGAATCGATCATTGTCGCGTTGGCCGCATTGCTATGCGCCGCCCAGACCGGCCCGCCATAGAAGGCGGTTAGGGCATCCTTGCGCGCGTCCATGCCGTCGAAGCCGCGCATCCAGACGAACATATCCGGACGATCGAGATCCCGGAACTGGCCGATGATGGTCATCCCGACGTCCTCCTGGCCCTCGATCAGCCTGCCGTCGAAGATGTCGATGAGCGTGTCACGCTTGCCGGGCTTCAGCGTGTACTGCCGCAGCTCGACCACAGGCGAGGCGAGCACCGCGGGTTGCGGCGTGGCATTCAGGGGCAGGTTCATCCGTCAGTCTCCAAAAACAGGGTGATTGTCCTGTTTATAAACAGACCGGTTGTCCTGTTTTGTCAACATGCTATTGTTCGGCAATGTCAGCAGAGATCACAACGCGACCGAGGCTTCGGTCGCGAAAACGCGTCAACGACCCCGAAGGCATGCGCAACAAGGTGCTCGATGTCGCGGAGGCGGCGTTTCAGGCGCGCGGCTATCATGCCTCCAGCCTCGGCGACCTGATGGCGGCGGCGGGTGTCAGCGGCGGCGCGCTGCATCACCATTTTCCGACCAAGAAGGCGCTGGCACTGGCGGTGATCGACGAGCGTGTGGCGGCAGCGGTCGAAGCGACATGGATCGCGCCGGTGCGGGCGGCGGCTTCGGCACGCGAGGGCGTGCGCGCGGTGTTCGAGGCCGTGGCGGCGGAACTGGAACAACAGGGTTTCATGCGCGGCTGCCCGCTCAACAATCTGGCGCATGAACTGTCGCTCGCCGATCCGGATTTCAGGGCGGCACTTGCCCATATCTTTTCGGCATGGCGCCAGGCGATCGCCGACAAGGTCAGGGTCGACCAACAGGCGGGCAGGGAGCAAGGCACCGACCCGAAGCGCTTTGCGACACTTGCCGTAGCCACCTATTCCGGCGCCATGTCGATGGCCAAGACGGCGCAGGATGCGGGTGTGCTGCGCGACTGCCTGCCGGCGCTGGGTGAGGCCTAGGAAATGATCCCGAAACGTGATCGAGCCTGCTCATTCACGCTGCTATCGCGATGCCGCGCGTTGAACTGGACGGCCGGCCGCTCTCCATGCTGAAATTCACCTCATGATGAATCGCCGCTCGCCTGGTTTGTTTTCTCGACGCAGCTTTCTGGCCCAGGCCGCGGGTTTGGCCGCGGCCGGCGTGATGTCGTGCCCGGCACGCAGCCAGACCGGGCAGCGCGTCCAGCCGATCGACGCCACCTTCCTGTTCATCGCAGATGTCCATGCCTGTCGCATGGCGAGCGGCTTGAGCCCCAACTGCCAAAAGGAAGGCAAGACCGACGCCGCGCTGCTGCGCAACATCGCAGCGCTGAACGCCCTCGGCGACAAGGATTGGCCGGCCGAGATCAACGGCGTCGCCACCGGTCTGCGTTCCGCCGGCAGCCGTATCGGCACGCCGCTTGGCCTCGTCGTCGGCGGCGACATCACCGACGATGGCGGCGGCCAGATCACCCAACCGAGCGAGGGCACCCAACTGCTCCAATTCAGCCAGCGCTACCAGCAAGGCGTCGGTTCCGATCGCGTGCATGTGCCTGTCTATGTCGGGCTCGGCAACCACGATCTCGACCAGAACGGCCCGCCGCACCATGTCGACTGGTACCGGCGCGAAATGCGCGACTATGTCGAGGTCAATCATCGCGCCGGCGTATTCTTCAAGCCGCCGGTACCGGCCACCGACTACGACGTCGACACCGATTGTTATTCCTGGGACTGGGGCGGCCTGCATCTCGTGCAGACGCATCGCTTCGCCGGCGACACCGGCCACGGCGCCGACAGCGGCCTGCCATGGCTGAAGCAGGATCTGGCCACCTACGCTGCGGATGGCCGCCCGGTCATCCTGTTCCAGCACTATGGCTGGGACACCTTCTCGATAGAACGGTGGGATGCCGCCAAAAGGACGTATGACGATGACGGTGCCGGCGCGCCGCACTGGTGGAGCGAGGCCGACCGGCAGGCCCTGCTGGCGGCGCTGAAGGGCTACAATGTCGTCGCCATTTTCCACGGCCACAAGCACGACATACCGCTGATCTACCGCGGCGACGGGCTCGACCTCATCAAGCCGAAGGCTGCCTATATGGGTGGCTTCGCGCTGGCCAGGGTGACTAGCGACGCCATGGACGTGGTACTGGGCGAGGCGACCGGTGATCATGGCGAGGTCGCCTTCACCAACGCCTTCAGCAAGGACTGGAGCACATGAAAAAGGCGGCCCTGGCGGCCGCCCTTCCCGGACAAAAGCGATACCCGATGGGGATCAGAGCGCCTTCTTGACCTTGTCCTTCACGTCGCCATAGGCCTTCTGCACCTTGCCGGCGATCCTGTCGGCCGTGCCTTCGGCTTGGGTCTGCCTGTTGCCGGTCGCCTTGCCGGCAGCTTCCTTGACCGAGCCCTTGACCTGCTTGGCCATGCCCGCGACCTGATCCTTGTTCACCATTTTCCGCATCTCCTGGGAGTTTGAATTCGGGGAATTCGTCCGCGGAGGCTAACGAACCGGCATCGGTTAGGTTCCAAGCTTCCCCAGCCGCGGATCAAAGTTGCGCAACCGCTTTCGGCGGTAAGGCTGGCAGGCTAAAGGACTTCAGGACAACCGTGCGCGCGGGGAGAAAAATGGCTGAATTCACACTCTATATCGGCAACAAGTGCTTCTCATCATGGTCGCTTCGGCCCTGGGTGGCGATGAAGCATCTGGAGGTTCCCTTCGAGGAAGGGTTTGTGCGGCTGCGCACGCCCGAGACCGCTGCCAATCTCGGCAAGATTTCGCCGACCGGGCTGGTGCCGGTCTTGAATCACAATGGCAGGATCATCTGGGAAACTCTTGCCATCCTTGAATATCTTGCCGACCTGTTTCCTGAGAAAAATCTCTGGCCGGCCGATATCGGCGCCCGTGCGCTGGCGCGCTCCGTGGCGACCGAAATGCATTCCGGTTTTCGCGAGGTCCGCTATGGCTGGCCGATGAATTTGCGTCGCCCGAAAGGCCACAAGCCGCTCGACGCCGAGGGCGAGGCGCAGCGGGAGCGCATCGAGGCCCTGTGGCGCGAGTGCCGGGAAGGACACGGCAAGGGCGGCCCGTTCCTGTTCGGCCACTTCACCGCGGCTGACGCCATGTATGCGCCGATCGTCACGCGCTTCGACACTTATGGCGGCACGCTGGCGCCCGACACCAGAGCCTATGTCGATGCGGTGCTTTCAACGCCAGCAATGCGTCACTGGTACGCGGAGGCCGCCAAGGAAACCTGGCCCGAGCCCGGTCCGCACGAACAGGACTGACCTGGCACGCGGGTTCGAGCCTCGCAACCGCAAAATATGGTTTCAGGCGATGCGGCTGAGGGGCGCCTGTCTGTCCCTCGCGGATGTCGGCGGCAACGCCAGGCGTGTCTGGCTTGGAGTGAGGCAGGCTCCACATGCGTCCGGAATCGGCCGCGGCGGGAATTGACCGGAAGGGCAATTCGGCATAATACGTAACCAAATGGATACGTATTATGCCGCAGGCTGACCCCGACCGTTCCGTTTTCCGCGCAATTGCCGATCCGACTCGGCGCGCGATCCTCGACCGCTTGCGGCAGGGACCGGCGCCGGTCAACGAACTCGCCTCGGCCTTTTCGCAGAGCCGGCCAGCGATCTCCAAGCATCTCAGGGTCCTGCGCGAGCTGCGGGTCGTCTCCGAACAGAAGTATGGCCGCGAGCGGCTCTACCGGCTGGAACCGGCGGAGTTGAAGGACGTGGCCGACTGGATCTTGCCATATCGCGATTTCTGGCAAGCGAGCCTCGGCAACCTGAAATCCTACCTGGAGAATGAATGATGGCCAACAACGACAGACCGCGCGCCATCGCCGATGTGTCGGCGGGCACGATTCTCGCCACGGTAACGATCGCGGTGCCGCCCGAGCGAGTGTTTCGCGCGTTGACGGCGGACGACCAGATACCGCTCTGGTGGGGGTCGGACGAACTTTACCGGACGACGAGACATACCGCCGACTTGCGGCCGGGCGGGGCGTGGCGATCGGAAGGCAAGGGGGCCGACGGCCAGGACTTTCATGTCCAGGGCGAGTATCTCAGGGTGGAGCCGCCGCACCTTCTGGTGCTGACGTGGAAAGCGCCATGGGACGGCGACAACGTCACCACCGTGACCTACATGCTCGAGGCGGTGGGTGCCGGAACGCGGCTGACCTTACGTCATGAAGGGTTTGGCGTCCGTCAAGGCGCATGCCGCGATCACGGCTCCGGCTGGGAGCGCGTGCTCGGCTGGCTGACCACTTTCCTCACCGATGAAGCCGGCAGCAAGCCGCAAGGCGTGTTCCACTGCCGGCTGATCCCGCCCCGGCCCGACTTTGCCTTCACCCTGACCGATGCAGAAAAAACACTGATGAAGCAGCACTCGGATTATCTGCGCGGCAAATTGGGTGAGGGGGGTGTCATCCTGTTTGGGCCGGTCGCAGATCCTGCCGGTCCCTGGGGGCTCGGTATCGTGCGTGCCGTCGATGAGGCCGCCGTCCGGGCGCTGACCGAGGCGGACCCGACGGTTCGTTCCGGGTTGGGCTTTCGATACGAGATCCTGCCGATGATGACCGCCGTGATGTGAGGCAAAAACAAAAACGCCCCTCGCGCCTTTTATCGCGCGGGAGGCGTCTTTTGCCGTCAACCTTTCCTTCGATTGCTCTCATGAACTGCTGACGACACACCTAAAATGCACCGGCGCCGATCTGGTTCCCGGTAGGTTGCGGTTTTTTGGAGCGGCGGCGTTTCGTTTCCTTCTCGCCGGACAACTTTGCGCCTGATCTCGGTGGCGGCTAAACCAGAAATTGACACGGGGCAAAAAGAAGCCTACAAGAATTTCGTCGATATTTGTTTGACCGACTTTTGTTATCCGCGCACGCATGCGCGCCTTTGACGAACTTCCCCATCAAAAATCGAGACAAAAATCGTTGTGCATTCGCACCGCGATTAACGAATATTTGCCATGGAAAGGGTTCGTCATGAGCACCGGCACAGTTAAATGGTTCAACGCCACCAAGGGTTTTGGTTTTATTCAGCCTGACGACGGCTCGGCCGACGTTTTTGTCCACATCTCGGCCGTAGAGCGCGCCGGCATGCGCGACATCGTCGAGGGCCAGAAGCTCGGCTACGAGATGGTCCGCGACAACAAGTCGGGCAAGATGTCCGCCGACCAGTTGAAGGCGGCCTGAAAACAGAATTCAGCCTTCCCGGTGACCACGGATGTACTGGCACCGGTGAATGGCGAATTCGGGCGCTTGGCCGCGGAGACTTGAGTTTCTACGGCATGCGCATGTGAAGGGCGTTGCCTTGCATCCCTGGTGCATCCTTCTGGATGTCACCTGTGCATCCTTCTGGATGTCACTGGATGCGCGGCGCTCTCATGGGGAGGTCAGGCGGTGCCTGGCCTTTTTCATTTTGCGCGTCTTGCCGCCGAAAGTGCACTGCGCGTCGGCCTGAACGTGCTAAGGGACGCTCCAGCAATTTGAGTCCGCTGCCGTATTGCTTTGCGCGTGGTCCTGACCGAAGACCCGGTCTCGCCATGTTTGCACCAGCTCCTGACAGGAGAAAGATTTTGACCGCCAATTCGAAGACAGCCCCTGATCAGGCCGTGTCCCTGTTCAGCAAGACGCAGACCCAGTCGATGTCACTCAACCGCATCATTTCCGAGCGCGATGCCGTCAGCGAGGCGCGGGAAGCCAAGACCGCGCGGCTACGCGAACAGCGCCTGGAGAAGGAGGCCGATGAGATGGCCGCGGCCGCGGCTCTCGCCGCTTTGCCGAAACGAGTCGGAAAACGCTGATGGCCACCAAGCGCGTCCCGCCTACTCCGATCGCGACCGATGCGACCATTGCCGACATGGTCGAAGGCCTCGACAAGCCGGTCGAATATGTCCGGCGCGTGCTGGAAAAACTCGAACGCTGCAAGCGTGCCCATGGCGACGCCCAGGTGCGCGTCGGCGTGCGTGGCCGGGCTGAGTGCCCGAACTACCTAATCGAGTATGTCCGCGAAGACACCAAGACGCATGAGCGGGTGACTTATCAGGATGCCGCCTACAGCGGCAGCACGCATCGCGAACTGGCGCCCCACCACATCGAGGCGGTGAAGAACTGGTCGCCCGAGGAAATGAACATCACGGCGGTTTCGGCGCTGATCGGCCGCTTGCGCAATCCGCGCGCTCTATCATCGCGTTTCGCCGACGAGGACTGACATGGCCATAAAATTCTCCGCCAAGGACCAGCCTGCAACGCCAGCTGCTGCAAAACCGGCCAAGCCGGTTGCGGCGCCGAAAGCCGGCGAAGCCGCGACCGATCTGTTCAAGTCGCCGGTGGATGCGCCAAAGGGCAAGACAGGCAAGAAGAAATAACACCTTGCCGCAAGACGCCGATCACAACCCTGCCGAGCCGGGACTGTTCGCCTTCGCGGCCGCTGCAAGTCTTTCGTCGTCGCAACGCAGCACCGGCCCTGTCTTCGACTGCCAGAGCTGCGGCGCCTGCTGTTCCTATTCGGCGGAGTGGCCGCGCTTTTCCACCGAGGATGACGCCCAGCTCGACCGCATCCCGGAAAAATATGTGGCGGCCAACTTGTCCGGCATGCGCTGCGACGGTGTGCGCTGCTCAGCGCTCTCCGGCGAGATCGGCAAGTCGACCGCTTGCGGGATCTACGAAGTTCGCCCGGATGTCTGCCGCGCCTGCATGCCGGGCGACGACGATTGCCTGATGGCGCGCCGCGCGCACGGATTACCGACGTCTTAAAGTCCTTTTTTCGCGCAGGTTGTCGCAAAACCGCTGCGCGCTTTTGGACGACACACACCGGCGCCGACTACCGGCGGCTTGTGTGTAACCTCCTTGCTGGCTACGCTGCGACAGGGCAGGGCGCCGGAGGAAACCACCGTGAGCATCGAATTTCTGTTGACGTCGCTGATCGTCGTGGCTTCGCCCGGCACCGGTGTTCTCTACACGCTGAGCGCCGGCCTTTCGCGTGGCGCGCGCGCCTCGATCATCGCCGCCTTCGGCTGTACGCTCGGCATCATTCCGCACATGGCGGCCGCCATCACCGGCCTTGCGGCGCTGCTGCACACCAGCGCGGTTGCCTTCGAGACGCTGAAATATCTCGGCGTCGCCTATCTGCTCTATATGGCCTGGAACACGCTGAAGGAGAAGGGTGGCCTGAGCGTCGAGCAGGATGTGACGCCGCGCTCGGCCGGCAAGGTGATTGCGACCGGCGTCCTCGTCAACGTGCTCAATCCGAAACTGTCGATCTTCTTCTTCGCCTTCCTGCCGCAATTCGTCAGCACCACCGAACCCAATGCGCTGTCGAAGATGCTGGAGCTCAGCTCCGTCTTCATGCTTTTGACCTTCGTTGTTTTCGTCGGCTACGGCATCTTCGCCGCCTCGATCCGCAGCCATGTCGTGTCGCGGCCGATGGTGCTGACCTGGATGCGCCGGACCTTCGCCGGCGCCTTTGTCATGCTCGGCGCAAAACTGGCGTTGGCAGATCGCTAGCGCCGAGTGGCCAAGGGCGGCTATCCCTTGACGTACCCCATCGCTTCGACGATCAGCCCGCCCTCGACGTGCATCAGATTGACGCCGCGGATGGAGTTGCCATCGGCGAGCCAATAGCGCCAACGGATCGTCGCCCGTTCGCCCGCAATGAATGTCTCCTCGAGGTCGAATCGCGTGCCGGGCTGGGTGGCGATCGTCGACCACAGCTGGACGCACGCCTCCCGACCGACATGACGGGCGCCGTCCGGTGCCGGCACAGTGTTTTCGATCACGCAGTGTTCGGCGACCAGGCCTGGCAGTGCCGACGGATCATGAAGCTGGAACACGTCGTTGAAGCGCTGCATGATTTCAGCTGTCTGCCTGGACTGTTCGTCCGGATGAACGGTCACGATGCTGTCCTGTTTCATATCATCCTCCTGATTTCATTGTTGCGTGGCGGCGGTCGCGACGAGCTCGGCTTTCAGCGTGATGGTTGCCACGCCGGCCAGGGCGCGCGACACAAGGCATGCCGCTTTCGCCGTTTCCGCAAGGTTCTGGAATTCGTCCGGGGCAATGCCCGGGATCTCGGCTTGGGTCTCAATTTCGATGCGGGTGATCGTCGGCCCGGCAGCGGTTGCGCCGAGATGCACCTTTGCGATCGTGTTGATGCTTGTCGGGATGTACTTGGCGCCGCCCAGTATGGCGCTCAAAGCCATCGAGAAGCAGCCGGCATGCGCTGCCGCGATCAGTTCCTCCGGGTTCGTGCCCGGACCGTTTTCGAAACGCGACGGAAAGGAATAAGCGCCTTCGAACACACCGCTGCCGAGCCGTAGCCGTCCTGAGCCTTCCTTCAGCGTGCCTTGCCACTCGGCCGAAGCTTCACGAATTGTCATTGTCTGCACTCCTTGGTTCCGAGAAATGGATGGGTCAGGCGCCGTCGACGACCACTTTTCCGAAGACGTCGCCCTGCTGGAAATAGCGGTACGCATCACCGGCTTCGGTGAAGGCAAAGACCTTGTCGATGACGGGCCGCAGCCGGTGATGTGAGACAGCGCGCAGCATGGCTTCGAGATTGGTCCGGCTGCCGACGAACAGGCGGCTGATGGTGGCGAGGCTACGCTGGTAGAGCGCTGCCGGCATCTCGATTGACCTGCCTTGCTGGTCCTGCAGCGTCAGCAGCACGATGTGCCCGTAGAGCGTGCTGGCGATCAGCGATTGCGCGAATGTCGCCGGGCCGCCGGTTTCGACAACGAGGTCGATGCCGCCTGTCTGGTCGCGGACAGTCGCACCCCATTCGGGCATCTCCGAAGTCGAGATCACAAGGTCGGCGCCCAGCATCCGCAGCCTCTCGGCCTTCTCGCCACGTGAGGTGACGGCGACGACGCGGCAGCCGAGCAGCTTGGCGAACTGTAGCGCAAACAGCGAGACGCCGCCCGAGCCTATGACCAGAACCCACTGGCCAGGCTTCGGAATTCCGGCGGCGGTCACCGCATTCCAGGCGGTCAGGCCGGCGCAGGTCAGCGTTGCTGCTTCATGCCAGTCGAGATGATCTGGCAGGCGCACGGCCCATTGCTCGTCGAGAACGGCATACTCGGCCAGCATGCCGTCAAGCGTGCAGCCGAGCTGGTCGATGAGGCCGGCGTTGATGCGGCCGTCGATCCAGCGGGCGAAATAACTGCCGGTGACGCGATCGCCAACGGCAAAGCGGGTGACGGCATCGCCGATGGCGACGATCTCGCCAGCCCCGTCGCTCAGGGGAACGACGCCCTGGCGCGGCGTCAGCGGATAGGTGCCGTTGAGGATCATCGTGTCGCGTCGGTTGAGCGAGGTGGCGCGAACGCGCACGACGATCTCATCCGGTTTCGGCTCCGGGCGCGCTTCGTCGCGCATCACCAGGCATTCCGTCCCGCCGGATCCTTCAAGACGATAGGCGTGCATGTCTGCTTTTCCCATAATATGTAGACTGATCTACATATTATGTAGACCGATTGTCATATTTGATGCAAGGCCTATAATGATTGCTACTGACAGAGGTTGACATGGCCAACGACACCCGCACCCGCATACTCGAGACGACAGCGCTGCTGCTCAGGCAGCGTGGCTATCACGGCACCTCGCTCAATGACATTTTGAGCGCCAGCGGTGCGCCGCGCGGCTCGCTCTACTTCCACTTTCCCGGCGGCAAGGACCAACTGGTCATCGAGGTGACGCGTGACAGCGTCGACAAGGTGACGCAAAGGCTGGGCGCGGCATTGGCCGCCGAGCAGGATCCGGCAGTGGCCGTCCACCATATCTACCAGGAGGTCGGACACATGCTCGAGGAGAACCAATTCACGCTCGGCTGCCCGATCGCACCCGTGGTGTTGGATTCACCGGTCGATGTGCCGGAGCTGGCCGAATTGTGCAGATCGGCCTTCGAGCAATGGATCGGCTTGCTGCGAGAGGCCTTCGTCAGGGCAGGGGTGCCCGAGCGCCGCGCGCATGCTTTGGCGCTGCTGGTCGAATCGTCGCTGGAAGGGCTGATGGTGATCGCGCGCGCCACCCGCGACCGCGCCCCGTTGCAGGCGGTCGCCGACGAAGTCGCGGCACTGATTGAAGGCGCGGTGCTGGCTGGAGAGGCACGGCGACGCGCGGATGCCGCGGTCTGAGGGCCGGTCAAGGCGCGACGATTTAAGGTACACGCAAACAGAAAGGGCGCCTTTCGGCGCCCTTTCCGTATCTGAAGGTTGATAGGGGCTGGATTAGAAGTCCATGCCGCCACTCAAGCCCGCTTGCGGGCTTGAGCAACTTGGATTCATGGGCGTGCTTTATGGACTTCTTAGAAGTCCATGCCGCCCATGCCGCCCATGCCGCCGCCGCCCATGCCGCCAGGCATGCCGCCGCCAGCCGACTCCTTCTTCGGAGCCTCCGCGATCATGGCTTCGGTGGTGACGAGCAGGCCGGCGACCGAGGCCGCGTCCTGGAGAGCCGTACGCACGACCTTGACCGGATCGACGATACCCATGGCGATCATGTCGCCATACTCGCCGGTCTGGGCGTTGTAGCCGAAGGTCGCGCCCTTGTTCTCGAGGATCTTGCCGGCAACGATCGATGCTTCCGCACCGGCGTTGGCCGCGATCTGGCGGGCCGGAGCCTGCAGTGCACGACGAACGATGTTGATGCCAGCGGCCTGGTCGGCATTGGCGCCGGTGGCCTTGATGTTGGCCGAAGCGCGCAGCAGGGCGACGCCGCCGCCTGCAACGATGCCTTCTTCCACGGCCGCGCGGGTCGCGTTGAGGGCGTCATCGACGCGATCCTTCTTTTCCTTGACTTCGACTTCCGTCGCACCGCCGACGCGGATCACCGCAACGCCGCCCGCGAGCTTCGCGAGACGTTCCTGCAGCTTCTCCTTGTCGTAGTCCGAGGTGGTCTCTTCGATCTGCTGCTTGATCTGGGCGACGCGGCCCTGGATCTCGGCCTTCTTGCCGGCGCCGTCGACGATGGTGGTGTTCTCCTTGGAGATCGACACCTTCTTGGCGCGGCCGAGCATGTTGAGGCCGACGTTCTCGAGCTTGATGCCGAGGTCTTCCGAAATGACCTGGCCACCGGTGAGGATGGCGATGTCTTCCAGCATGGCCTTGCGGCGATCACCGAAGCCCGGCGCCTTGACGGCGGCGATCTTCAGGCCGCCACGCAGCTTGTTGACGACCAGCGTGGCCAGAGCCTCGCCTTCGACGTCTTCCGAGATGATGAGCAGTGGCTTCGAGGTCTGCACGACGGCTTCGAGAACCGGCAGCATGGCCTGAAGGTTGGAGAGCTTCTTCTCGTGCAGGAGGATGTAGACGTCCTCGAGCTCGGCAACCATCTTGTCGGCGTTGGTGACGAAGTAGGGGCTGAGGTAGCCGCGGTCGAACTGCATGCCTTCGACGACTTCGAGTTCGGTCTCGGCGGTCTTGGCTTCCTCGACCGTGATGACGCCCTCGTTGCCGACCTTCTGCATCGCTTCCGCGATCATCTTGCCGACCGACTCGTCGCCATTGGCCGAGATCGTGCCGACCTGAGCAACTTCCTCGGAGGTCTTGATCTTCTTGGCAGCCTTGCCGAGCGCCGCGACGACTTCGGTCACGGCCAGATCGATGCCGCGCTTCAGGTCCATCGGGTTCATGCCGGCGGCAACCGACTTGTGGCCTTCCTGGACGATCGACTGCGCCAGAACGGTCGCGGTCGTGGTGCCGTCGCCGGCGATGTCGTTGGTCTTCGAAGCAACTTCGCGGACCATCTGCGCGCCCATGTTTTCGAACTTGTCCTCGAGCTCGATTTCCTTGGCGACGGTGACGCCGTCCTTAGTGATGCGCGGGGCGCCGAACGACTTGTCGATGACGACGTTGCGGCCCTTGGGGCCGAGAGTGACCTTCACCGCGTCGGCGAGGATGTTGACGCCGCGCAGCATGCGCTCGCGGGCATCACGGGAGAATTTTACGTCTTTGGCAGCCATTTTTAACTCCTGGCAAGGGCTTGGATTGAGCCCGGGAATTCAGTTGACGGAAAGTGCTGATATCAGCCGATGATGCCCATGATGTCGGATTCCTTCATGATCAGAAGGTCTTCGCCATTGAGCTTGACTTCGGTGCCCGACCACTTGCCGAACAGGATGCGGTCGCCGGCCTTGACGTCCAGCGGGACAAGCTTGCCGGCTTCGTCACGAGCGCCGGAGCCGACAGCGATGATCTCGCCTTCCTGCGGCTTTTCCTTTGCCGTATCGGGGATGATGATCCCGCCGGCGGTCTTGGATTCGGATTCGACCCGGCGAACGACCACGCGGTCATGAAGCGGGCGGAACTTCGACTTTGCCATTTTTTCTTCCTCGATGAGAACGGTGAGAACAGTTCCTCCGTCCGGCGACGCCGGACATATGGTTAGCACTCACCAATGGCGAGTGCTAACGTGGCGCTGAAATAGGCCGCCGGCCTGCCAGAGTCAAGGCGCGACACGCTGTCGAAACACGCGAAATTCGCATGAGGCGGCGGCTAGAGAAAGAGCCGCAACTGAGTGTGGATGATCGACCGGTAATCCTCGATGGTTTGCCGACTTTCCGCTTCGCCCTCGGCAAGTGCCAGGCGCACCACACCACCGGCTAGCTGGAAGATCAGCAGAACGATGCGTTCGAACTGCTCGCGCTTCTCGGGGGCGAGCAGGGGACTGACGCGGTCGCAGAACATCTTGGCTTGATGCCGGGTTTCGGCGATGTCGAGATTCTTGAGCGCCTTGTCGGCTTGGATGGCGTTCTGCAAATCCTGGATGGCCGGATCGCCGGCGACACGGCTGTGATAGTCGTCAAGCAGCCGGTCGGCCGCCACGATCACGTCCTTGGCCTCGCGGATGTCGCTGATGATCGCTGTCAGCCGCGTGCGGCTGACCTCGGAAAACCGCTCGTAGAGCATTGCCAGGATCGCCGACTTGTTGGGGAAGTAATGGTAGACGGTGGCGATCGGTCCGCCCGCCAGCATGCCGACCTCCTTCATTGTCACGGCGTCGATGCCCTTTTCGCCGATCAGCCGCATGGTTGTCGACAGGATCGCGTCAATGCGCTCGCGGCTGCGCTCCTGCTTGGGTTTGCGCCTGGGTTCGGTGGCCGTTCGCGTTGCTTCCATCATGCACGGGTCTTTCGCACGAGTTTCCAAATTCTGATTGACAAAAAATATGATCAAGTATCAGTTTCTGAAATGCTGACAGGTTGTCAGTTTTTTTGCCGCACGGCAAGGACGTTGGGAGACGCCTTTGACTTCGACAGATACCGGGCACACCGGAAGCGGCGACTGGCTGGTCGGCAATCCGACCGGCCGGCAGCTTGCCTCGGCGCTGTGGATCGGTTCGGTCGGCCTGCTCATCCTCGGACTGCAGCCGGTGCTGCTCGGCGCCCTTTTCACCGAGGGCCATGTCAGCGGCGATGAGCTGGCGCTGGTCGCCACCGCCGAGATGATCGCCATTGCTATCGGCTCGGCAATCGTGGCGATGCTGCTTTCGGCCCACAACATGCGCTGGAAAAGTGCGGCCCTTCTGCTCCTGCTGGCGATGGCGAATGTTTGGACGGCCTATGCCGCCGGCGCCAACATGCTGATTGCGGTTCGCGCCCTGGCCGGGCTGGCCGAGGGCGGCCTGGTGGCGGTCGCCACCGAACTCATTGCCCGCTCACGGCGGGCCGAGCGCATCGGTGGCTATTTCGTCACCATGCAAACGCTGGCGCAATGCGCGCTTGCCCTGCTGCTGGCGCTCTATGTCATCCCGGCAGCCGGGTCGGCGGGCGGCTTCATCGTTCTCGCCATCGTCTGCGTTGCCTCGCTGGCGGTCGCCTTCACCGTTCCCACTGACTATGCCGATCTGCCCAAGGAAGAGAATCTGGCCAATGTGCTGACGGTCCCTTCGATGACCGCCCTGCTGTCGGTCTTCTGCTACTTCATGTTCTTCGGCGCGGTGTGGGCCTTTCTGGAGCCGCTTGGCGCACAATACGGCATCGATGGCCGCACCGTTGGCCTGATCGTCTCGGCCAGCCTCGCGGTTCAGGTCCTGGGTGCGATGACGGCGACCGTGTTCGAGGCGCGCATCGACTACCGCCTTGCCATTGCGGCGATCGGTGCCGTCGCGTTTGTCAGCTCCCTGGTCCTCGCCAGCGGACCTGACCTCATCACATTCTGGGTTGCCGCCTTGATCATGGGCTTCATCCTCTTGTTCATCGTGCCTTACCAGATCCGGCTGGCGATCACCGCCGATGAGACGCGCACCGCCGTGCTGCTGGTGCCGGCGGCGCAGCTTTTTGGCCTGGCGATAGGGCCGGTCGCGGCGTCGCTGCTCATCGACGGCAAGGATTTTCGCCCGGTGCCGGAATTCGCCGCCACCAGCGCCATTGCCAGCGCGGCGCTGCTCGGCCTGTTCATCCTCGTGTCGCGGCGTCGCCGCGCCGTTGCCTGAGGAGGCAACATGTCGAACACCTGGAGCAACTGGTCCGGCTACGTCAGCGCTGAACCGCAGCTGATTGCCACCCCAACTGACGCCGGCGAACTCGGTGATCTCGTTCGCACCGCACCCGGTCCGGTCCGCGTCGTCGGAGCCGGCCATTCCTTTACGCCGCTGGTAAAATCCGAGGGCACGATCCTGTCCTTGGAGAGACTGGAAGGGCTGGTCTCGCACAACGCCGAAAAGCATCAGGCACGCGTGCGGGCAGGGACCCGGCTCGGCCCGCTCATGCACATCCTGCAAGGCATCGGCCAGGGCCTGCCCAATATGGGCGACATCGACCGCCAGGCGATCGGTGGCGCGCTCGGCACCGCCACGCATGGCTCTGGACCGACGCTCGGCGCCTACCACACGCAGCTTGAAACAGTGCAGATCGTCGACGGGCTTGGCAAACTCCGCGACTTYAAGCGGGCAGGGGATCAGGAGATGATCCATGCGGCCGGCGTCGCACTTGGCGCCTTCGGCGTGATGACCGAGGTGACGCTGAACAACATTGCGACCTACCGGCTGCGCCGCCGCAAATGGGTGCTGCCGATCGCCGACATGCTGCGCGATTTCGAAACGATGATGGCCGCGCATCGTTCGGCCGAATTCTACTACATTCCGTTTTCCGGCTATGCGCAGTTCATCGCCAGCGATTTCAGCACCGCGGCGACCACCACGCGCCCGACCGAGGATGACGAGGGCGGGTTGAGGACGCTGCGCCGGCTGCGCACCGGGCTCGCCTGGCTGCCGTCGCTCCGCCGCCGGCTGATCCGCGGCGCCGTCGCGAAAGTGCCTGCCGAGGATTATGTGCAGGACTGGCTCAACGTCTATGCCAGCGACCGGCAGACCAAGTTCAACGAGATGGAATATCATCTGCCGTTCGAGGAGGGGCCGAAGGCGCTGGCCGAGATCATCGAACTGACGGAACAGCGTTTTTCCGAGGTCTATTTCCCGATGGAAGTTCGCTCCGTCGCACCGGATCAGTTTTGGCTTTCGCCATTCCACAACAGGCTGACCTGCTCGATCGCCATCCACCATGACGCGGCAAGCGATCCGCTGCCGTTCATGAGGGCGGCCGAGCCGATCTTCCGCAAGTATGGCGGCAGGCCGCATTGGGGCAAGATGCACAGCCTGAAGGCGGCGGACTTGAAAAAGCTCTATCCGCGCTGGGACGACGCCATGGCGGTCCGCCGCGACATCGACCCGCAAAACCGACTCATCTCGCCATACATGGCCGGCCTGTTCGGCATCGACCAATGAGCGCCTATTTCGTCGCTCTTTCGGACGCGTTGAAGCAAGCCGGTATCTTCCAGCCCTGTCTGCTGCTTGATCGCGATCGGCTGGACCGCAACATTGTCCTGGTGAAAGAGAGGCTTGACGCCGGCCTTGCCGTGCGGCTGGTCGACAAGTCGCTCGCTTGCCTGCCGCTGCTGTCACACATCGGCAAGGCTCTAGKCACCAATCGATTCATGACTTTCCATCCGCCGATCAGCGGAGCGGTGTTGAAGGCATTTCCAGATGCCGATCTGCTCTATGGCAAGCCGATGCCGGTCGAAGCGGCAAGGGCGGCACTGGTGAAAGGGGACGCCGACTGGTCGCGTGTCTGCTGGCTGATCGATACCCAGGAGAGGCTGGCCGAGTATGGCGCACTCGCGGACGAACTCGGCGTCGAGCTGCGCATCGCCTTCGAGATCGATGTCGGGCTGCATCGCGGCGGCTTTGCCAGCCCGGAGGCCTTATCGAAAGCATTAGGCGCGCTGCCGGCTCACCAACGGCTGCATTGCGAAGGCGTCATGGCTTACGAGGCGCATGCGCCGCTCATCCCCGGCCTGTTCGGCGGGCCGGCCAAGGCGTTGGCGAAAGCTTCGGAACGGGCCACCGCCTTCGTCGCGTGCCTCGGCGCCGACCAGCGCCGCATCCTCAACATCGGCGGCAGCAAGACCGCGCTGCYACACCATCGCAGCGCTGCCAACGAGGTGTCGATGGGCTCGGCCTTTGTGCTGCCGAGCGATTTCGATACGCCCGGCCTCGAAGGCTTCCAGCCGGCGGCCTTTATCGCGACGCCGATCCTGAAAGTGGTAGAGCCGAAGCTGCCCGGCCCGCCGGCCGTCACCCGCCTGCTGCAGGCGCTCGGCCGCTTTCCACGCAAGGGCTGCTATCTCTATGGCGGCAAGTGGATGGCCGAGCCGGCCTTTCCCGAAGGCATGAAGACGAACAGCCTGCTCGGCCTCTCCTCGAACCAGCAATTCATGGGTCTGCCGGCTGACGCGACCGCAGGGCCTAGCGACTACGCCTTCCTGCGCCCGACGCAGAGCGAGGCGGTGCTGCAGCAGTTCGGATCGATCGCGGTGTTCTCCGGTGGCAGGATAACCGATCGCTGGCCGGCACTGCCGATGATGTAATCCTGACTACGCTTTGATCGGTATCCAGATCTCCAGCCCGCCATTGCCGCTGCGCGGATCGAATTCGGGGCCGTAGCGCTCGAATTCGGGAGCATCCGCGATCTCGTGACCGGAGGCCGGCAGCCATTTGTTCCAGATCGTGTTGACGGTCCGGCGGATGGTCGAGATGTGCTCGCGATGGGCAAAGACGGCATATTTGTGCGCTGGCACGCGCACCCGGCTGAGCTCCTTCGGCAGGTCGGAAAAATCCGACACTTCGACGCCGGCGATGTAGTCGAAATTGCCGGCATCGTCGCCGTTGACGCAGACGCCGTAGGCGACGTCGCTGGTCTCGCCCGGAATGTTGCCGATATAGGGACCGAAACGTTGCCACTGCATGGGAATGGCGGCGCTCGATTCGCAGCTGTAGCGTTCGCCGAGGCCGGCGATCAGGAACGGCCGGCTGGTTTCGAAGCGCGGTGGTTCGAGGTGGGCAAGGAAGGACTGGTCCATCAGGATCGGCTCCACGAGATCGAGGTTGTCGAGCGTGCCTCGCGCGCGCACCAGTTCCGGCGTGGTGCCGAACTGGTCGCGGAAGGCGCGGGTGAAAGCCTCATGCGAGTTGTAGCCGGCGTCGAGCGCGAGCGAGAGGATGTCGGGCGCCCCGCGGGCCAGCTTGCGCGCCGCTTCGGTCAGCCGGCGTGCGCGCATGTAGCCCATCACCGAGCGGCCGGTGGCGGCCCCGAAAGCCCGCGTCACATGAAAGCGCGACACGCCACTGCTTTGGGCGATATCGTCGAGCGAGACCGCCTCGGGCAGATGGCTCTCGACGAACCACAGCGCTTTTTCCGTCGGATTCATCGAGTTCCTTCCCGCGTTGGCCAGATCATCTTGCTGTCTCTCCAAGCGGCCAGTTTGATTGAAATTGCGCACTGGGCAATAATGCACCAAATCCCGTGCCGCGTTGATGTGGGTTCGACGCGGCATGATGTGCAGTGTCCGGGGAGGGGTCCCAATGACGACGGCGACTGCCGGTCAGCTTTTCCGGTTCGGCGGATACACTCTCGACCTAGACAGGGGAACGTTGCGTGGCGTCAACGAGCCGCTGTTCCTGCGCCCGAAGGCCTACGCGCTGCTTTCGCACCTTGCCCGCAACATG
The DNA here is from genome assembly GCF_054049815.1 of Mesorhizobium sp. P5_C1. Lineage (NCBI taxonomy): Bacteria > Pseudomonadati > Pseudomonadota > Alphaproteobacteria > Hyphomicrobiales > Phyllobacteriaceae > Mesorhizobium > Mesorhizobium sp. P5_C1. The sequence continues at coordinate 20,214 of NZ_JBFULQ010000024.1, forward strand.
GGCCGCGTCGTTCCGAAATCGGAACTGATGGATGTCGTATGGCCGGGTGTCTACGTCACCGAGGATTCGCTGACCCAGTCGATCCGCGAAATCCGCAAGGTGCTCGGCGACGATATGGTGCGTACTGTATCCAAGCGCGGCTATATGCTCGCCGCTGAAGCCGAGACCGCGCCGGAGATCGGGGCGCAACCGGTCGTGGCCGTGATACGCTTTCGCAACGACAGCGGTGATCCGGCCGACGAGGCGGTGGTCGACGGCTTTGCCGAGGATATCATCAACGGCCTGGCGCGCTTTGGGACGGTCACGGTGCTCGCCCGCAATTCGAGTTTTTCGTTCGCCTCCTTCGGACGCGACGAGTGGTCTCAAATCCGCGCCCGCATCGGCGCCGATTATCTTGTCGAAGGATCGCTGCGACGCCAAGGCGAGCAAGTGATAACGGCCGTGAACCTGATCGATATCGCGACTGCGAGCCAACTCTGGGGCGACCGCTACCAGTCGCAGGGCACAGGCCTGTTCGCCATCGAGCAGGAGGTCGTCGAGCAGATCGTCGGCAGGCTGGTTACGCGGGTCACCAATGCAGGGCTGCAACAGGCATCGCGCAAGCCGGTCACCAGCCTTGCCGCCTATGAACTGGCTTTGCGCGGCTTTGCGCTGTTGCGCGACCCGGCCCAGACCGACCAGAAAGGTGCGGAGGCTCTGTTCGAGGCGGCAATCGCCAAGGATCCGAACTATGGACTGGCCTACACTTATCTCGCTCTGACGCGGGCGCTGGATGGAGAATTCGGGCGCGCCAGCGACGCAGTGCTGGAAAATGCGCGCGATCTCGCCGACAAGGGCCTGGCATTGTCGCCGGACCAGCCGACCGGCCACCGTGTGCAGTCATTGATCAGGCTGTATATGCGCGACCATGAAGCGGCCGAGCATCACATGCGCATCGCGCTGCAGCTCAATCCCTACGATGCCGACTGCATCGAGCAGATGGGCATGCTGCTCACCATGCGCGGCCGGCCGCTGGATGCGCTGACGTGGCTGGCGCGCGGCATCCGCATCGATCCCTTGCACCCGCACTGGTACCAGTTTGACAGGGCTCTGGCACTCTACATGATGGGGGAATACCGGCAGGCGGCGGAGGCGCTGGAGTTAGCCACGCGTCCCGCGCCCTGGATACGCACCAGGCTGGCGGCCTGCTATGCCCAGATAGGCGACATGGAGCGGGCGCGGCGGCAGATCGCCCTCATCGAGCCGGGCGATCCGTTTTCGCCGATCGACTACGCGCTGCGCGGCGTGCCATTCGAGAACAAGGTCGACGCCGAGCACCTTGCGGAAGGCGTCAGACTCGCACTCGGCGAGACCACGTCCGAGGCCGGTCAATCGACGACCACCACGATATAGCGGCCCTGATAGGCACGGTAGTATGTGCCGCCGCAACGCCAGACATCGAAGCCGTTGACCTTGGTGCGCACGCAGCCTGTCGGCAGTGTGGCGACCCAAGCCGTGGTGTGTCTCAGCACGCGCCATGCTGTGGTCCGCCGCGCCACGCCTGCGGCACTGCGGGGCGTCCAGGGCTGACCGATACGCGCCTCGGCCTGGCTGATGAATGACAGCGCCGGCAAGGTGCTGCCGATGATCTCTACGGCGAGGCCAATAGCGGCCGCCGTGGCGATCAGGCTGATCTTATTCACGGATTCTATAGGCATTTTCTCTCTCCTGATTTTGGTCATGATGAAACGTCTTTTCAGTACGCGCGAAAGCGCACGCCGTTGCGTTGGCGGATTCAAGCCAGGCTGTGCATGGTGCCTGAGATGCGATAGGGAGCGCGCTCGGCGATCCGAGGCCTGATGGCGAGGCCCGCGATGTACCGCTGGAAGGAGGCTGCTTCCTGGACCGGTGAGGCCAGCGCGACATGGCCGTCCGGCCTCACCAGATAGGCGCCGTCGCGCTGCAGGCCAGCGGCCTTGGCCATGTCCGACCAAGCGAAGGCATGGATTGGGATGCCGGCGGGCGCAAGCATCGCCCGGAACTCGGCATTGAGTTCGCCATAGACATGCACCTGCCAATCCAGCGATCGCAGCGGCTCGAAATTGTCGTCCCTGGTGCCGGCGATATAGGGCAGGCGGTCGCCACCCTCGATCTTACCGGCCTTGCCGCTGCTGATCGGACTTTCGCGGTAGCGGATGCGGGTCTGCGAAATCAGCCCGAAAAACGCGCGCGATCCCACCGTCGTCCCGAGCACTATGCGCAGGATCTTCGGCATCAGGTAGCGGCGGAACAGCCCGACCAGCCGCGAGCGGCTGGTGGCGACCCGAAACGCCTGGTCGGTGCTGTCGATCAGCTTGCGGGCGAAGGCGATGCGCTCCGGCTCGTAGCTGTCGAGCAGGCGCTGGTCGGCGCGCCCCTGCACCACTGCAGCGAGTTTCCAGGCGAGGTTAACCGCATCGCCCATGCCGGTATTCATGCCCTGGCCGCCGGCCGGGCTGTGGATGTGGCCGGCATCGCCGGCGAGGAACACCCGGCCGATGCGGAAATTCTCGGCGACTCGATGATGCACGCGGTAGGTCGAGAACCAGTTGACCAGATGAACCTTGACGCCGGTGTCACGCTCGACATCGGCGCGGATCGTCTCGAAGGTGATCGACTCGTCGGCCTCATGCGCTTTCGGCACGATGCCGATCAGACGCAGGGAGCCCGATTGCCGGACCGGCATGACGATGGCGAAGCCATAGGAGCTGATGACAGTGTCCATGCCATTGCGTGTGACGTCGCCGCGACCGTCGACGTCGGCGACGTAGAAGGACTGTTCGTAGGTGCCGCCGGGAAAGCCGATGTTCAGCCCGTGGCGCACGGCGCTGCGAGCGCCATCGCAACCGGCCAGGTAGGCGGCACTGACCGTTTCAGTGCGGCCGTCCCTATTCAAGGTAACGACGACAGCATCGCCCTTGTCCTCCAAGGCGACCAGCTCCGTGTCGCGCTCGACCTCGACGCCGGCACGTTCCAGGTGCGTGATCAGCACGCGCTCGTGGATGTCCTGCGGCAACGCGAAAGCGAACGGGTAGGGGCTGATGCCGCGGCCGAAGTCGGGTGAGCGGCAACCTGGCTGCTATGCCGGCCGGCGTGTGCACGGTGAGCTGTTCGATCCGCACGCCGGCGGCGAGCACGTCCTCGACGATGCCGATCTGCCGATGGAACTCCAGCGTCCGTGCCTGGACGGCCAGCGCACGCGAGGTTTCGCCTGGACCGGACGCCTTGTCGAAGATGCGGACCGGCACGCCGAGTCGCGTCAACCAGAGCGCGAGCGTCAGCCCGGTCGGCCCGGCACCGGCAATGAGGACCTTGGTCTTTGACATGCTCATTTTTCTTCTCCTTGAACAGTGCGGACTTTTTCGCCAGCCGCATGGTCTTGCGATTTCGGGGCCGAAAAATCCCGATTCGTTTCTGAAAATTTTCCGATGTTTGGTTGAGTTGGTCGTCTGCTTGTGCAGGCATCGCCACCGCCTCGAGCTATCGGCGCGGCAAGGATCGCGGCACGGCGGGCCGGGAATGTTGCCTTGAGTGGACAGCCTCAGCAGAGCGTCGCTTGACAGCGCCAAGGGATACCCCGGTCAGTTTCATCGAATGCGCATCGAGCAAAGTCGAAACGAAGATGATCGGCCGATCCTGCAAGACGCCCATCTTTTGGGGGCGACGAGAATTGGGCCGGAAAAGGCTATCGAAGCGATTGCGCAAACGTTTCGATGGCCCTATTGTTTCCCAAAATCCGCCAAGACCAATGAGAGCGGACTGGAACGCATCATCAGGGAGGAGCGCTTGCCAGCACTCCGTTTGAGTCACCATGCCGACAATGGCTGAGGTCGCGCGCCGCGCAGGCGTGTCGGTTTCGACCGTTTCGCATGTTATCAACCGCACCCGCTTTGTCTCGCCGCAGAAGGCGCAGCTCATCAATGATGCGATCGCCGCCATGGGTTATCAGCCCAACGAGCTGGCGCGATCGTTGAAAGTGGCCTCGACCAACAGTGTGGGCTTGGCGATCTCGGCGATTTCCAACCCCTATTTCACCGACATCATCTGCGCGGTGGAGGCCGAATGCGCGCGCCTTGGCCTCATGGTCTTCCTCTCTGATACGCAGGAGGATCCCGACCGCGAGCTTTCGGTGGTGCGGGCCTTCCACCAGCGGCGGGTCGACGGCGTCATCCTGGCGCCGTCGGGCGCGCCGCAGCGGGCCATCGACTATCTGGCAGAGAAGAAGCTGCCCTGCGTGCTCATCGACCGCTTCGCCGACGACCGCTTCGACCAGATCGGCGTCGAGAACCAGTCGTCGATGCGCGCGCTGATCGATCACGTCGCCTCTTTCGGCCACAAGCGCATCGGCTACATCGCCGGCCAGCCGGATCTGGCGACGACGCGCGAACGCATCGACGCCTTTCGCGAGTCGCTGGCCGCCAATGGACTCGAGTGCCTGCCGCACTATGTCTCGCCGGAGAACGTCGACACGGCGGGCGCAACGGCATCGACCCACGCTATCCTGTCATTGCCTTCGCCACCTACGGCATTGGTCACCGGCAACAACATGACGACGATCGGAGCGGTGCGGGCGATCCGCGAACGAGGCCTTTCGATCCCGGCGGACCTTTCGCTTGCAGGCTTCGACGATTTCGAATGGGCAGACTGCTTCGAGCCGCGCCTGACGCTTGTCGCGCAGCCCTGTACCGAGATCGGACGACAGGCGGCTGCCTTGCTCTGCGCCCGCATCGCATCCACCGGTTTGGAGCCGCAGGCGGTGCGGCTGCAGGCCGCGCTGCAGGTCCGTCAATCCTGCGCGAGGCCGGCATGAGTGCGCCGCTGCTGTCGGTCACCGGCGCGGTCAAGCGCTTTGGCGGCGTCCAGGCGCTGCGTGGCGTCGACTTCGACCTCAAACCCGGCGAGATCCATGCGCTGCTCGGCGAAAACGGCGCCGGCAAGTCGACCCTCATGAATCTGTTGTCGGGTGTCTATGCGCCGGACGAGGGCACCATCCAGATCGACGGCAAGCCAGTGCGCTTCAACAATCCGCGTGAAGCGCAGGCGGCCGGCATCGCCACCATTTTCCAGGAGCTCGACCTGGTGCCAACGCTCGACGTGGCGGCCAACCTCTTCCTCGGCCGCGAACTGATGCGGCCGGGCGGCTTCCTTGACGTGCCGGCGATGCGCAGCGAGGCCCGCAAACGGCTCGAAGCCATAGAGCTTGCCATCGATCCCGCCAGCATGGTGGCGAACTTGTCGATCGGCCAGCGCCAGGTGGTGGCGATAGTCAAGGCGCTTTCCTACGCCTCGCGCGTGCTGATCATGGA
>NZ_JBFULQ010000025.1:0-24792 GCF_054049815.1 Mesorhizobium sp. P5_C1
CAGCCTGGGCTGCGCTGTGGTGGGCGAGAAGATCGAACGGCAGGACACGTTGACGATGCTGAGCGATATGGGCGTCGCCTTCGGCCAGGGGTTCTTGCTGCACCGGCCCGAACCGCTGGAGGCGATCGTTTCGCGCGCGACCAGGGTGGTGGCGGCCCGAAAGGCATCGTGATCCAAGTATATTGATATCCAGGTATATTGAGGTTCAGGTGTGTTGAGATTCAGGCCGGGCCAGCCGGCCTGAGTCTCAAAACATCTTAAGCGGTTCGCCGCGCCGTCGATTGCGGAAATTCCAGCACTCCAGCCTCGGATGGCCTGTGCTGTGCCTCTGCCACCGTTTCGATCAACAGATCGAGGGCCTCACATGCCATGCGGCTCGTCTCGTCACTGCCTTGCAGATAGTGATAGGCGCGTTCGAGGTGGATGCGGGCCGCTGAAAAATCACTGGTCAATGGTCTCTCCATGATCCCGCCCCAATCTATCTTGGCGGGCCTGGCGGAATGCGGGGTAAATATCCACAGGCGGCTTTTATTCAAATGCCGCGAATGTTGCGCGCGCTGTCAGGAGCGAAGTCTCCAGCTCTTTGCCGCGTCTTGCTGCGCGGCTAGACTGCGACCTCCCCTGTCCGAGGTGAGATCGATGATCGTCCAGGCCTGCATCAACGGCGCGCGCCCACGTGATTTCCACCCCAGGCTGCCGCTCGATGCACAGGCGATGGCGAGCGACGCGGTGGCCTGTGTCGCCGCCGGTGCGGCCGAATTGCACATCCATCCGCGCATTGACGAACGCGAAAGCCTGGCGGCGGTCAATGCCACTGTGCTGGCGGTGCGCCGGGCCTGCCCGGGCACGCTGATTGGCGTGTCGACCGGCGCCTGGATCGAGAACGATGTCGAGCGGACCCGCGCCGCGATCGGCGCTTGGCAGGAACTGCCCGACTATGCGTCGGTCAATTTGTCGGAGGCTGATGCGCCTGGGGTGATGGAGCTGCTGCGCCAGCGCGGCGTCGGCATCGAAGCGGGGCTTGCCACAACAGCCGATGCCGAACGTTTCGTCGGTCTTGCCGACCACGGCCGCGTGCTGCGCATCCTGATCGAGATCGACATCCAGGACCTGCCGGCTGCACTGGACGAGGCCCATGGCATCGCCACCGTGCTCGAGCGGGGCGGGGTGCGGCGGCCGATCCTGCTGCACGGCGTCGACGCCACGGTCTGGCCGTTCGTCGCGCTTGCGCATCGCAAGCGCTGGTCGACGCGGGTCGGTCTGGAGGACGGCAAGACGCTCGCCGATGGCAGCGTGGCCAGGGACAATGCGGAAATCGTTGCGGCGGCCGTGGCGACTTTTCGGTCCGCGCCTGCGGGCTAAACGGTCGAGCCTCAGGCTTGCCCGCTGGTCGGTGATGTCCAGCCGCGTAAAATGTGTTTCTGGATCTTGCCGGATGCGGTGCGCGGCAGCGTATCGGTGAGCAAGAACTCCTTCGGCACCTTGTAGCGGGCGATACGGGCGCCGCAGTGGCTTGCCAGATCGGCCGGGTCGACAACGCGACCGGGTTTGACCACCACGAAGGCGCGCCCGACTTCGCCCCAACGCTGGTCGGCGACGCCGATCACGGCCGCTTCGGCAATATCGGGATGATCGAGCAGCGCCATCTCGACTTCGACCGGAAAGACGTTCTCGCCGCCGGAAATGAACATGTCCTTGCGGCGGTCGACGAGGGTGACGAAGCCTTCGCCGTCCTGCCGCGCGATGTCGCCGGTGCGGAACCAGCCATCGGCGGAGAAGGCGCGCGCCGTCTCTTCCGGCCGGTTCCAGTAGCCCGATGTGATGCCGGGGCCGGACAGCCAGATCTCGCCAGGTTCGCCGGCGGCGACGTCGCGGCCATCGTCGTCGACGATGCGCAGGCAGATCGCCGGCGCCGCAAGACCCGCCGAACCCGCCTTGCGGGCGATCCGGTCGGTCTCGACCGGCATGCCAAGCACGGTGCCGGCTTCCGTCATGCCGAAGCCGTCTACCATGCACACACCTTGCGCCAGCCACCAGTTGATATCGGCGGCGGGGTTTGGCGCTCCGCCGGTGAAGATGGCGGTGAGCGAAGTCCAGTTCGCGGGCGCAAAATCCGGATGGTCGCGCAGCATTCTGGCCATCTGCGGCACACAGAAATAGTGGGTGACGCCAAGCGCGGGATCGGCAAGGCGACGGTTGGTGAGGCCGGCATCGAAGCCGGGCGAGATCAGCACCGTGCCACCCTGAAGCAGAGGTGGCCGCAGGTTGGTGATGAGGCCGATGACATGGAACATCGGCGCGTCGCAGAGGAAGATGCTGGCGTTGCCGACCCGCCCCAGCACGCCGAAATTGATCGCGGTGGCCAAGGCGTTGCGCTCGGTGACAATAACCCCTTTCGGCCGGCCCGACGTGCCGGATGTGTAGAGGATGATCGACGGCGTATCGTCCGCCGGCAACGGGCGGCGCGCTGCCGGCGGATGCGCCTCGACCGCCGCCGCGAAGGCAGCGACTTCGACCGGCCTGCAGCCTTTGGGCAGCGTCATATCGAGGGCCGAGTCATGCAACAGAAACACCGGTTCGCAATCCTGGAGGATCGTCTTCTGCTCGGCGCTGGCAAGCCGCCAGTTGAGCGGCACGAAGATGGCGCCGAGCCGCATCGCGGCCTGCTGCAGGATCAAGAGATCGGCGCAGTTGCGGGCTATCGTCGCGATCCGTTGCCCAGCCGCGATGCCATGGCCGCCTTCGAGAACGCCGACTGCACGTTGGACGGTTTCGTCCAGCGCGAAATAGGTCCAGCGCCGGCCGGTGGCCAGGTCGACACAAGCGAGACGATCCGGCTGCGCCCTGGCGTGCAGAGCCACGGGGTCTGATGTCGTCCAGGCCGGCATCTGCGTCTCCTCCCCAGGATTGCCTGTGCTTTGCGGATCACCTTGCCTTGTCGTAGGCGCCGAGACCCGGCTTGTAGCTCTTTTCGTCGATGAACTGGCGGATGCCTTCCTTGCGGCCCTCATTGTCGTGGGAATTGGCCGCCTCCTGCGCCCGCACGAGATAGTCCTCGGCATTGTCGTAGGTCATCTCGGCGACGCGGCGGATGGCGTCCTTGGTCGCCTTCAGGGCAATCGGGTTCTTCTTCAGCAAGAGGGTGGCGACCTCGGTGACACGCGCCTTCAGATCCGCCAGCGGCAGGCTTTCATTGACCAGCTTCCAGGCGGCGGCCTTCCTGCCGTCGATGAGTTCGCCGGTCAGCGCGTGGTACATGGCGTCGCGCATCGACAGGAGGTCGACCACCACCTTGGTGGCGCCGCCGCCGGGCAGGATGCCCCAGTTGATCTCGGACAGGGCGAACTGCGCTTCGTCGGCTGCGAAGGCGAGATCGCAAGCGAAGAGCGGGCCATAGCCGCCGCCGAAGCACCAGCCATTGACCATGGCGATGGTCGGCTTGCCGTACCAGCGCAGCCGCCGCCACCAACCATAGGCTTCGGACTGCGCCTTGCGGATGGCACCAAGGCCCTTGGCTTCGGTCTCGCGGAAATACTCCTTGAGGTCCATGCCCGCCGACCAGGCGCTGCCTTCGCCCGACAGCACCAGCACGCCGACATCGTCGCGGAATTCCAACTCGTCGAGAACCTCCATCATTCGCCGGTTGAGCGCCGGGTTCATGCAATTGCGTTTGTCCGGACGGTTGAAGCGCACCCAGGCGATGCCGTTCTCGACGTCGAAGGCAACGGTCTCTTCGGTCATGGTCGGGTCCTCCCGTTTCACTGCTGCATTGGTGACAATTGCTATGCAGCATAGCGATTATATTTGCTATGTCGCATAGTATTTTTCGCTTGACAAGGACCTTGATCGCGGCGATCGGTTGCAGCATGGACGAGGCTCGCACCAGTCGCGGCGCGCCAAGCGCGACACCTAAAGACGCGCTCGATGCGCAGATCGGCTACAATCTCAAACGCGCCTCGGCCGTTGCGCTCAACGATTTCGCGGTGGAACTGGCCGATGCGGCTCTGCGCCCGGTCACCTATGGCATGCTGGCGCTGATCGACGAGAAGCCCGGCATCCGCGCCGCCGAGCTCTGCCGCCTGCTCGGCATGAAGAGCGCCAACATGGCACCGCTGCTTGCCGAACTGGAAGAGCGTGGGCTGGTCGAGCGTGACGACCATGCCGGCGACAAGCGCGTGCAGATGCTCGCCCTGACGCCGGCCGCCAGGGAGGCCATGCCCGGATGGCGGCGGCGGGTTCGCCGGCACGAGGACCGGTTCCTGCATCGGCTGACGAAGAAGGAGCGGGCTACGCTGCTGCGCCTGCTGCGCCTGATCTGGACGGATGAAGGGGGCTAGCTGGTTTCCTCGTCCGGCGCCGCAAGCTGCGGCAGCAGGGCAAAGAGCGCAATCACTGGCGGCACGACGAAGCACCAGACATTGGCGAAGGCAAAGCCGAGTGCCGCGGCAGCGCAGCCCGCGGCAAACACGGCGACCGCCACTGACATGCGCCGCAGGCGGGCGATGAGGGCAGGGCGGGCCTCTGGCTTCACGCCGCCCAGAAGATCGCTGACGTCGATCATGATCTGGGTGGTGGTGCCGGTCATCAGCGTCGATGGCGGTGCGGCCGCGAGATGGACGCGGTGCACCGCGTTCTGGATCGCCATGGCGGCGACCAGCACCATGCCGGTGACGATGGCAGCCGCACCGTCACCGCTGGCGAAGGGGCCAAAGCGGATCGCCAGCGCAGCACCCGCGATCAGCAGCGCCAGCTTGGCCGCCAGCAGCACACCGAGCGCCGGCCGTCCCCGCCTGCGCAAGCGCTCGCCGGCCAGCCGGGTCAGGATGACGACGATGCAGAACACCGGCAACGCCAAAAGCTTTGCCAGCACGCCCGAGATGCCGAGCACCAGGGAGGCGCCCAGGGTGACGAAATTTCCCGTCACATGCGCGGTGAACAGGCCCTGCAGGGCCAGGAACCCGGCTGTGTCGACATAGCCGCCATTGAGGCTCAACAGCAGCGGCAGTGTGGGTTTCATCGTTGCATCTCCTGGTCAGGCTTGGCGGTCAGCGTCTCATATCCCGGCGGAGCGTTCCACCTCGGCGCGGCACCTTGCCGTCGCGAGCGCGGCCCCTTGCCGTCGCCCGCGTGGCCCTTGCCATCGCGAGGTCGCCGCCACATGAACGGCAAACTCGGATGTTCACTTGACGACAATTGTGTCCAACGGAGCTTTTGCATGTCGCTGTCCGGTACGACAACCCGCTACGGAAGCCTTGCCCAGGCATTTCACTGGCTGACGGCACTGCTTGTGCTCATCGCCTTCCTGGTCTCCGAAGGCGGCCCGCCGGCACGGGTCTATTCCGAGGCCCGCGCCTCGACCCTGTTGCTTCACGAGACGCTCGGTTTCGCCGTTTTCTGGCTGCTGGTCGCTCGTCTGGTCTGGCGCCTGTTCGACAGCGTTCCGGACGCACCGCCGATGCCGGCATGGATGGACGTCGCCTCCAAGGTGACGCACTGGGCGCTCTATGCGCTTCTGTTCGCGGTTCCAGCGACCGCCATGCTCGGAGCATGGTTCGGCGGCCACCCGGTGACGGTCTACGGCCTCGGCGCCATCGGTCCGTTTTTCGGCCCGTGGGGTGCGGGCGGATCGCTGGCGGACATCCACGGCACGCTTGGCGATATCATCCTCTGGCTCGCCGGCCTGCACGCCGCCGCGGCCATCTTCCATCACGTCTTCCTTGGCGATCGCGTGCTGAGCCAGATGCTGCCCGGCTTGCCCAAGGCGCGTTGATATTCAACCGGCCTGCCCATCGTACGGGCTATGAGGGGCAGCGCCGACTTTAACGGTGAGCCCGGCCAGCCCGCTACAACGTAACAGCCCGCCCCAATCCCCGCCGAACCGCTTCGCGATAGGCAAGGTCGGCCGCCACCATGTCTTCCATGGCAACGCCCATCGCCTTGTAGACGGTGACCTGCTCGGCGCTGACGCGTCCCGGCCGTAGACCGAGCAGCATTTCGCCGAGTTCGGTTCCGGTTTGCGGATCGAGACCGGCGAGTTCGCAGGAGCCGACCGGGGTCGGGGCGAAGGCTTCGCTTGTCTCGACGAACAGGCTTGCCCGCCTGATGAGGTCGACCGGTAGTTCGCCACCGGGCGGTGCGACGCCCACCGACGAGACATGGGTGCCCGGCCGCACCCAGTCGGCCGAGATCACCGGTGCGTAGGAATGCGTCGCCAGGCAGACGACATCCGACGAGCATACCGCAGCTTCAAGATCGCTGACGGCGACGACGCCCGGATGCTGCGCGGCAAGCGCCTGCGCATCCGCGAATTCCTTCGAGACGACGCGGATCTCGGCGAAGTCGCGCACCAGCGGCAGAAGGTGCAAGTGCTGGCCGGCCTGCACGCCGGCGCCCACCACCGTCGCCACCTTGGCGTCGCGCCGGGCGAGTTCACGAACCGACAGCACAGCCGAGCCGGAGGTACGCACCGCGGTGATGTAGGTGCCGTCCATGACGCAGACCGGCATGCCGGTCTGCGGGTCGAACAGATGGATGGTGGCGAGGTGGCTGGGGATGCCTTTGGCAATGTTGCCTTCGAAGACGTTGACGATCTTCACCGTCAGATGCATGCCCGCCGTCCAGGCCGGCATCGCCAGCGAATAACCTGCATCGGGAATATCGAGCTGCGGCCGCGCCGGATTGACGACCTTGCCATCGGACAGCGCCTTGAAGCCGCCGGCCAGCGCCTCGAGAAGCTGGCGAAGGTCGATGCAGGTTTTCACCTCGGCTTCGCTCARGAAGAGCACTGGTGTATCGCCCTTGGCCTGGGCGCTGCGGGAGATCGATAGGGCAGTTGTCATGGGATACGCTTTCGTTGTCGGTTGGAGTGCACGGCAACGGTATTGCGATCTGGCGGCGTGATGAAATATGCTGTTTTTGCGATTTTGGCGTGGTTATCACGCTAGTCCTGGCTCAAATGTGTGAATCCTGAAATGGACGATCTCGACCGTATCGACCGCTCGCTGCTGCGCTTGTTGCAGGAGGATGGCCGCCGCACGACGCTCGATCTGGCGCGGCGGGTCGGCCTGTCGCCGACAGGGGCGGCGCAGCGCGTCAAGCGGCTGTTCGCCGAAGGGTTCATCCGCGCGGTGCGTGCCATTCTCGATCCCGCCAGGATCGGGCAGGCACAACTCGTGTTCATCGAGGTGCGGCTCGACCACACAGCGCCGCAAGTCTTCGACCGCTTCGCCGAGGCGGTGTTGCAGGCGCCCGAGATCATCGAATGCCACATGGTGGTCGGCGGTTTCGACTATCTGGTCAAGGCGCGCATCGCCGACATGACGGTGTTCCAGGATTTCCTGCAGCGGGTCATCCTGCCGCTGCCCGGCGTCCGGGAAACGCACACTTATGCCTCGATCGCCAATGTGAAGCCCGACGCCCTGCTGCCTGTCTGAACTCGCAGCGGCATGGGAGAGTTTTTCTGCATGCTGGTTCAGGCTTTCTGGTTCGAACTGGCTGACGAAACCGGCTATACACCGCCAACTGCGAAGGCCTCGCGCCCGCCAACCCAAGAAGGAAAATCAGATGAGTTCAGAAAAAACAGCTGTCGTTGTGGCTGGCGGCAGCGGCATGGGTGCGGCGGCGGCGAAGCGCCTGGCGGCGGATGGCTTCAACGTCGCGATCCTGTCCTCGTCCGGCAAGGGCGAAGCGCTGGCCAAGGAGCTTGGCGGGCTCGGCGTCACCGGCTCCAACCAATCGAATGACGATCTGCAACGCCTCGTCGACCTGACGCTGGAGCGCTATGGCCGCATCGACGTGCTGGTCAACAGCGGCGGTCACGGGCCGCGCGCGCCGATCCTCGAGATCACGGACGAGCAGTGGCACACCGGCATGGATGTGTATCTGCTCAACGTCATCCGGCCGGTGCGCATCGTGGCACCGCAGATGGTCAAGCAGAAGGGCGGCGCCATCATCAACATCTCGACCGCCTGGGTGGTCGAGCCGAGCCCGATGTTCCCGACCTCGGCGGTGTTCCGCGCAGGGCTTGCCGCCTACACCAAGATCTTCGCCAACACCTATGCACCAGACAATGTGCGCATGAACAACGTGCTGCCCGGCTGGATCGACAGCCTGCCGGCCACCGAGGAGCGCCGCGACAGCGTGCCGATGCAGCGCTACGGCACCTCGGAAGAGGTCGCCGCGACGATCGCCTTCCTCGCGTCCGACGGCGCCGGCTACATCACCGGCCAGAACATCCGCGTCGACGGCGGCATCATCCGCGCTATCTGAGGCGCCGACCGGGAGGAGCACAATGTCCGACACCTATCTGCGCCTTGTGCCTCATGATCCGCACTGGCACCCCGACGAGCCGGCTGCCACCGCGGCCGTGAATGCTGCGCGCGGACTGTTCCCGCAGGCTGAGCATGTCGCCGTCGAATCCGAAGAGGGGGTGACGTTTTTCGACGCCGGAGCAAATACGGAAAGCGTCCATTGCCCGTTCTGCGGCGGCGACATCGAGGAATGGTGGGGCGGTGCCATGGACCAGGCCTTGGCGGCAGGCTTCGCCGACCTGTCCGTCACCACGCCGTGCTGCCAGAAGCCTGCGTCGCTGAACGATCTGCGCTACGTCTGGCCGGCGGCGTTCGGTGTCTGCGCGTTGACGGTCGTCAATCCGGGAGTGACCTCCTTGGCCAGCGAGCAGTTGCGGGCGATCGAGCAAGCCATGCGTTCGCCGCTGAAGGCGATCTGGCAGCGCCTCTGAGACGACGGATTCTGAATATTCCAAGGAGCAAGAAATGCGGCTTTTGATACTCGGCACCGGCTGGATGGCGCAGGAACATGCAAGGCGGTTCGGCGCCATCGAGGGCGTCGACATCGTTGGTGCCGTCGATGTCGATGCGGCGCGCGTCGGCGAATTCGCCGACGGCTTCAACATCCCCAACCGCTTCACCTCACTGGAGGAGGCGCTGAAATGGGGCGGCTTCGATGCGGTGGCCAATGTCACGCCGGACCGCATCCATCATCCCACCACCATGGCGCTGATCGCCGCCGGCAAGCCGGTGCTGTGCGAGAAACCGCTGGCCGAGAACTTCGGCAAGGCCACCGAGATGGCCGATGCCGCCGAGGCTGCCGGCATCGTCAACATGGTGAACCTCACCTATCGCAATGTCGCGGCGCTGCAGAAGGCCCGCCAGATGGTGCAAGCGGGCGAAATCGGCACGGTCAGACATGTCGAAGCGTCCTATCTGCAAAGCTGGCTGGTGTCGAAATTCTGGGGCGACTGGCACACCGATCCGAAATGGCTCTGGCGACTGTCGCGAGGCCATGGCTCGAATGGCGTGCTCGGTGATGTCGGCATCCACATCCTCGATTTCGCCAGCTATGGTGCCGCTCTCGACATCGACCATGTCTTCTGCCGGCTGCGCGCCTTCGACAAGGCGCCCGGCAATCGCATCGGCGACTACGAACTCGACGCCAATGACAGCTTCGCCATGACGCTGGATTTTTCCAACGGCGCCTTCGGCGTGGTGCATGCCAGCCGCTGGGCGACCGGCCATCTCAACGAACTGCGCCTGCGCATCTATGGCGACAAGGGCGGCATCGAGGTGGTGCACAATCTCGACGGCTCGCTGCTCAAGGCCTGCGTCGGCGACAATGTCGAGAACGCCAAATGGGAAGAGCTCGACGCCGGCTCGGTGCCAACCAACTACCAGCGTTTTGTCGACGCCGTCACCAGCGGGGTGCAGGGCGAGCCCAGCTTCCGCCACGCCGCCGGCCTGCAAAAGGTGCTCGACCTCGCCGTGGTGTCGGACGAGAAGCGGTCGGAGCTGAAGGCGAATGCCGACACGCAATAGGGTTTGTTAATATCCAAGTGATGCCGGCCTGCAAACGCTGGTTTTCTGCGCTTCCCGTGCTCACGTACTTGCCCCGTTGGTGCTGGTTATGCGGTCAAGGCATCTTGCAGTTCGGGCTGTTCGAAAAGCGTATGAAGCTCGGCTGCCGGCATTGGACGGCCAAAGAGCCAGCCCTGGACATCCGTGCAGCCATTCTCCCTGACCAGCCTGAACTGGTCCTCGGTCTCGACGCCTTCCGCGGTCGTGGTCATGCCAAGCGTTGCGCCGAGTTCGGCTACGGCCTTGACGATTGCCCGGCTTTCGCCGCTCTCGCACATCAGGCTGACGAAGCTGCGATCGATCTTGATGCGGTTGAACGGGAACGACCTGAGATAGCTCAGCGAGGAATAGCCGGTGCCGAAATCGTCCATGGCGATGCTGATGCCGAGGTCGCGCAGGCTGTACAGCGTGTTTATGGTGTTTTCATTGTGCGCCAGCAGCACCGATTCGGTGATCTCCAGCTCGAGCCGTGACGGCAGCAGGTTCGAAGCCGCGAGCGCCGCGGCAACCTGAAGCGGCAGCCCCTGCTGTTTGAACTGGGCGGGCGAGAGATTGACCGCGACCTTGACGGGCAGGGGCCATTTGGCGGCGTCGGCGCAAGCCCGCTGCATGATCCACTCGCCAAGCGTGTCGATGACGCCCGTCTCCTCGGCCATCGGGATGAATTCCGCCGGCGGCAGCAGGCCGAGGCGCGGATGGTTCCATCGCACCAGGGCTTCGAAGCCGGTGAGTTTCGAGGTCTTGGCGTCGTGCAGCGGTTGATAGTACACGACGAACTGCTCGTTTGTGACGCCGAGAGCCAGTTCGGATTCGAGTTGGCGCCGCTCCTGCAGTCTTGCGTCCATTCCCGGCTCGAACGACCTGCAGGTCCCACGGCCTTCCATCTTGGCTTTGTACAAGGCCAGGTCGGCATTGCGGATGAGGATTTCCGAACTTTGTCCGTCGTCCGGGAAGACAGCGATGCCGATGCTGCTGCCGATGTTGATCTTGTGGCCCTGTATCAAGAATTCGCCGGCCAGGGCATGAATGACCCGGCTCGCCAGCACACCCGCCTCGTCGTCGCCATCGATCAGGAGCTGGAGGATGACGAACTCGTCTCCCCCGGTTCGCGCGACCATGGCGGTTTCACCCGCCTGCTGCTTCAGGCGCCTCGCCACCGCACCGAGAACCTCATCGCCGATCGGATGGCCGAGGGTGTCATTGACCGGTTTGAAACGGTCGAGATCGACGCAATGGACGGCCAGCTTCTCGCCGTCCCTGAGGCTTCTCAGTGCCTCGTCCATCGTGTCGGCCAGGAGGCCCCGGTTGGGCAGGCCGGTGAGAATGTCATGCGTGGCAAGGTGCTGGATCTCGGCGGTGCGTTCCTCGACCCGCCGCTCCAAAGTCTCGGCGGCATTGGTCTGCATCATCATCGTGCGTCCGATCGCATACCAGCAGGCCAGCGCCAGCAGCGTGACCACCGCGACCGCCGCATAACCAGCCAGTTCGAATTGCCGCACCGACAGGGCGTCCATGTTGCTGTCGTATCTGCTGTTGGGGAAACCGGCCCAGAGACGCCAGGCGCTTCTGGGATCGTTGAGCGAGAGCGGGATGACTTCGGAATAGATCAGATTGGGGTCGGCCGCCGTGAAGGCACGGGAATCCGCCGCCAGGGCCGTCGACATCTTGTGCTGGTCGGATTCAAATCCGTAGCCTGAATTGACGATGACATAGTCGCTGCTCGGCAACAGTTTCCTAAGCGCCGAGGTGAGCATGATTGCCGAGACGGAGCCGCGCAGGCTGCCATCCTGGCCGAAGACCGGGACCGAAAGGATGAAACCGGAGCGATCCGCGTCATTGCCGGTGTGGATGAAATCTGTGTTGTCGCAGGTGATGAGCTCCTTGGTGCCGATGATCGGCACATTCAGCCCGTCAATGGCGCTCGAATTCGGATAGTTCGCCTTCAGCCAGGCGAGCTGTTTGGCCAGTTCCTGGTACTCATAGGTCTCGACTTCTTCGGCGGGCCGGGTCAGCGCGTTCTCGTCAAGCTTTGCGGACTTTGCGGCTGCAGCGTCGGACCGCGCCCTGGCATTCACGATCAGCTGGTCGAACTGGAGGATCGGCTCCTCGAGCTTTCCGGTCACGGCATCGAAGCGGTCGGGGTCGAAATCCAGCGGCAGGAAGTAGACCTCGGAAATGGAGACGTTGTTGGCGAGATTGTTGTAGATCTGCTGGATTGTCGCGCGGCCCTCGTCGCCGAGGTTGGTGCCATGCCGGTCGAGGTTTCGGACGCTTGGCAGGTAGCTCAGCGTTCGCACATTCTCGTAGACGGCCCGCAAGGCGTCTTCGACCGTCTTGGCGGTTGTCCTGGCTGCCGCCTGGGAGTTCTCGATGTAGCGTTCCTTGGCAAGCGCGAAGTTCCGCTGGGCGTCGATATGCAAGGCCGCCAGCATCGCTGCGCCGGTCACAAGGATCACAACAAATCCGACTGCTCGCCAGAATGCGTTCATCGGCGTCCCACCATCAATTGGTAAGGGATACCCCAGAGCAGTTTAGGAAGCGCTAATGAGTAAGCGCCAATAACCAATGCCCTTCCTTGCGGCCCCAGCGCCGCCACACACCAAATCCGGCAAGATCCATAAACCTGTTTTGCGGGTGCGAGAAAGCGGGATTGGGCATGCGCAAGGTCCAGGCAATCAGTTCGCCGGTACCGCCCCGGCCTGCTGATCGGCATCGGTCAGCGTTTGCAGGAAGGCGACGATGTCGTCGATTTCGGGGTCGGTCAGTGCCGGTTTGTCGCCGGGCTTCTTGCCGAAGGGCGGGTCATGGTTGAGGTTGGCCCAGTAAGCCTTTGGCAAATCGTCATTTTGCCGGATCGTGCCGTCGGCGTTCTTGGGATACCAATGGCCGGGATCGCTGTCGCGGCTGGCATAGAAGGCAACCGCGTCGCGCAGCGTGTGGAAGTAGCCGTTGTGGAAGAAGCTTTTGCGCAGCGCGACGTTGCGCAGCGTCGGCGTGCGAAACAGGCCGCAATACTCAGCCCGGCCATGGAAGTCGGTCCTGAGCGGCCCGCACAGGCCGAGATCGAAATAGGCGGGGTCGGCATTGGCCGGGATGGCCGGGTTGCGCGGCACGGCGACGGCGATCAGGCCGAAATCGGTGAATTGCGGCGGCTCGCCGTCATTGGCGGGTTCGCTCAGGTGGCAACTGGCGCAATTGCCCTTGGTTTCGTCCTCGAACAGCGCGCGCCCGCGCAATTCCTGCGCCGACAGCGTCGCCTTGCCGGCGAGGAAGGCGTCGTAGCGGCTGGAATAGGGATAGAAATCGGCGGCGCTCTGCTCGAAAGTGCCGAGCGCCTCGGCGGCGGCGTCGAAGGCGTCGTCCGGGTGGTCGAAAACGGTGTCGCCGAAGGCGGCCTTGAATTCATCGGCATAGGCGGTCTTGCGCAATCCGGCGGTGACGGCAGCGGCATCCTTGTTGGCCATCTCGAATGGCGACAGCAGCGGGATCTTGGCCTGGTCGCGGCCGCGGTCGGCGCGGCCGTCCCAGGTCAGGCCGCCGGTTGGGCCGTTGTCGACGCTTTCGTCGCCTTCATCCTCGGAATCGTAGAAATGCTCCGTGAAGGCTGGCACCGCCTGAAGGTAGCGAAGTGACGGCACGGCGCGCAGTCCGGGCTGGTCCAGCTTCGGACCGCCCATCTCGACCGGTGCCGCCGAGGCCGGACCGAAGGCATGGTGCGGATCATGGCAGGACGAGCAGGATTGTTTGCCTGAAGCCGACAGCGACGGGTCGAAGAACATCTTTCGGCCAAGCGCTGTCAGCGCCTGCGCCCGCGCGAAGGCATCCGCGCGCGACATCGGTCCGGGATGGACACTGCCGCTACCGGCGCTGACGGCGTTGCCGGGCAGGATGGTGGCGAGGCCAAACATCGATGCCGCGGCGGTCGCGATCATCAAGCCTTTCCATCGTCTTGCGGTCATAAGGTTCAGTCCGATTTGTTCCGCAATTAGGTCCGCACTGCAACGGATTGATGACCGGTCCACCCGCTCACGCAACCGTGTTCGGATGGGCGATAAATGTCACAAAGGTGACAAAGCATCGACCTAGCGTCCGAAGCCATGGCTCGTCGCCCCCAGCCATGCACTGCCCTCTAGCCATCACCCTAGCCATGAGGACCTCCCATGACGCGGTTCACGCTTTTCACCTCGCTTTGCCTGGCCGGCACGGCGCTGGCCTCGATTCCGGCTACAGCCAACGCAGCCCCTCCCGGCTTCGACAAGATCGACACCGTCGTCGTCATCTATGCCGAAAACCGCAGCTTCGATAATCTCTATGGCGGCTTCCCCGGCGCCAACGGCCTGGCCAACCTTTCGGCCGGCCAGGTGCGCCAGCTCGACCGCGACGGCAAGCCGCTGAGCGAACTGCCGCCGGCTTGGGGTGGTCTGACCGCCAAGGGCGTGACGCCGCCGGTGACCGAGGCGCAGACGGCCCATCTCAGCAATGCCAGCTTCGCCATCGACGACGCCAGCGGCTTCAACGAAAAGACCTCCGTCATCACCCGCGACCTCTGGCACCGCTTCTATCAGGAGCAGATGCAGATCGACGGCGGGAAGAACGACAAGTTCGTCGCCTGGGCCGATTCCGGCGGCCTGGTGATGGGTCATTATGACGGCTCGGTGCTGCCGATGTGGGCGGTGGCGAAGAAATACGTTTTGGCCGACAATTTCTTCCAGGGCGCCTTCGGTGGCTCCTTCCTCAACCATATCATGCTCGCCTGCGCCTGCGTTCCGGTCTATCCAAATGCCGACACCAGTCCGGTGAAGGGGCAAATCGCCGTGGTCGAAGCCGATGGCACGACGCTGAAGGTTGCCGACAACTCGCCGGCCTCTGCCCTCGGCGGGGCGCCGAAATTCGTCAATGACGGCGCCATCACGCCAGACTTCCACGCCGTCAACACAATGCAGCCGCCCTATCAGCCGAGCGCGAACAAACCGGCCGAAGGCGGCGACAAGGCACTTGCCGATCCGGCGCAGCCGACCACGCTGCCGCCGCAGCACGACATCACCATCGGCGATCTGTTGTCGCTGAAGGGCGTCAGCTGGGCCTGGTATTCCGGCGCCTGGCAGGCAACGCTCGACGGCAAGAACGCGACGCCTGTGCCGAACTTCCAGTTCCACCACCAGCCATTCAACTATTTCGCGGCATACGCGCCCGGCACGGCCGCGCGGGCCGAACATCTCAGGGATGGCGGCCTCGACGGGACCGAATTCATCAAGGCGATCGATGACGGTAAGCTGCCGGCGGTGAGTTTCTACAAGCCGCAAGGCAACCTCAACGAGCATGGCGGCTACGCCGATGTGGCGAGCGGCGACCAGCATCTCGCCGACGTCGTCTCGCACCTGGAGAAAAGCCCGCAATGGAGCCACATGCTGGTGGTCGTCACCTATGACGAGAATGGCGGTTTCTGGGACCATGTCGCGCCGCCGAAGGCCGACCGTTGGGGGCCGGGCAACCGCATCCCCGCCTTCATCATCTCGCCCTATGCGAAGATGGGTACTGTCGACCACACCCAATACGACACGACGTCGATCCTGCGCTTCATCACCGCGCGTTACGATTTGCCGGTGCTGCCCGGCATCGTCGCCCGCGACAAGGCGCTGCGCAACAACGACCAGCCGCCGATGGGCGATTTGAGCGCGGCGCTCGATCTCAGCCGCTAGGGCAGCTCAGGACCTCGGTGCGGCGAGCCCACAGTGCTCTAGCCGCCTGATCTCCGGATCAGGTCGCGGCCTATCCGCTTCGGCGCCTCGCTGCGCAGCACCAGCGCCGTGGTGACCGCGCCGTGGCGGGCCACCGCGTCGACGATGGTTTCAAGCTGCGCCGGCGAGGGGACGACCACTTTCAGGATGAAGCAATCTTCGCCGGTCAGCCGGTGCACCTCGGTGATCTGCGGCATTTCGGCGAACTGCTTGAGGCAGGGCCGGATGTGCTCATGCGTGGTGCGCACCCGGATGATCGCCATCATGCCGAGGCCAAGTGCGGCGGGATCGATCACCGCGGTGTAGCCGGCAATGACGCCGCGCTCCTCCAACCGTTTCACCCGCTCGGAGGTCGCCGGCTGCGACAGGCCGACCCGGCGGCCAAGCTCGGACATGCCGATGCGGCCGTTTTCCTGCATGGCTTCGACAATGGCGATGTCGGTCGGGTCGAGTGGCGCGCGCTCTTCGTTGTTTTTCATGGCCACCTTGAATCCATCGGAAATACAGAGAGTCTTCCGATGATTTCCCATTCCCGGGGCCCTGGCAAGACACCACCATGCTCCTTCAAGAGATAGGAGCAAGGCGACATGACGCATTTCATCATCCTGCCCGGCAGCGGCGGTTCGGGTCCAGCCCACTGGCAATCGCGCTGGGAAAGCGCCAATCCGGCGATGCGGCGGTTCCAGCCCTCGAGCTGGGACCTGCCGGATTTCACCGACTGGCTGGCGGCGCTCGAGGCTGCCGTGATCGAGGCGCCGGAGCCGCCGGTGCTGGTCGCGCACAGCCTGTCCTGCCTGCTGATCGCGCATTGGCAGAAGATCTCGCGGCGCCCGGTCCAGGCGGCCTTGCTGGTCGGTGTTCCCGATCCGACGGCGGCCGTGTTCCCGGCCTACGGCATGGCCTTTGCCAAAATTCCCGAGGGCCGGCTGCGCTTTGCCTCGCTTGTGGTGACCAGCACCAACGATCCCTATGGCACGCCGGACTATGCCGAGGCGAGGGCGAAGCAGTGGGGCAGCGGCATGGCCGTCATCGGCCCGTTCGGCCACATCAATGCGCAGAGTGGCCTGGGCGACTGGCCGGAAGGTGCTGCGCTTCTCGACGGTCTGGTTTCGGAGGCTCGAGGCTAGCGTCAGCCGCCATTGACCAGGGCAAGGATGAGTTTTTGCAGATTGCCGCCCTGGCCGAGTTCGATGCGGTCGAAATCGCGGCTCGCCTGCCGCTGTGCCTGAGACAGTCCGGACAGGCGCTTCGTCATCTCGGCGCGGATCTTGCTGCATTTGGGGTCGTCGGCGACGCTGAGGCCGACGGTCGCCGCTTCGATCTTGCGCACCATGTCGACAATGGTTGCGCCGTGGACCTTCTCATGGGCGCTGACGCCGGCAATGAAAACCTCCCAATTCTTCTGGATTGCTGGCGGCAGTGGCGAGGAGGGGCTGGGCAAGGTGTAGGTGATGATGAGCTTCGGCCGTGCCGAGACCAGCACGCAGGCTCCCGCTCGCGCCTGATAGTCCCTGGTCCAGGTCAGCTTGAAATTGGTGTGGGCGATGGCGCGGGCAATGCCGACCTTCGGTCCGTTGTCGCCGATCGAGCGGTAGAGCTCCGGCCCGGACTGGCCTGATATAGCGTAGGTTTCGACCTTCTCGACCGGCTTCCAGTCGGCATGGGCGGCGAGCGGCAAGCCCAACAGGGCGGCCAGCGACAGGCACAGACGAACACAGGCTCTCAACACCGCTCTCCGCACAATCAGGATGGCACGCCGCGACGGGCTATGCCACGGAACCGCTTTTCCTATAGAATGCCGATGGGTGAGGCCGCAAATGCCTGAGGGGGAAGTCATGAGATATCTGATCGTCGCGGGTATGGTGGCGGTGTTGCAGGCCGTACAGCCGGCGTTGGCCGCGTCCTGCGGCGGCTGGAGCGCTGAGATGGAGGAGGACGAGGGCGGCAGCGTGCTGACCGCCTCGGTCTGCGGCGGGCCGAAAGGCGGTGCGCATCTGATGCTGGCCTGTTTCGACACGCCGGTGCTGAGCTACGACCTCGGCGCCACCGGCCAGCAACTGGAGCCGGGCATCAGCGGCGCGTTCGACTTCAAGGCCGACGGCAAGACGGTGACGAAGACGCTGCAGCTCGAAGCCATGTACAACTACTTCGTGGTGAACCTGGCCAAAGCCGACCCGCTGCTGGATCTGCTGCGTGGGAAAGGCGATGTGCTGGTGAGCGCGGCAAAATACGGCCAGACCAGTTTCCCGCTGAAGGGCTCGAGCGCGGCAATCGGCAAGGTGCTGGCGCAGTGCGGCAAGGCTAAGGCTGGGGATGCGGATTGATTTGCCTGCCGGGTTCGTGGAGCCTGGTCGCTGAACCTCAAACGCTGGCCCTGCCCCTCATTGTCCTGCCGGACATTTCTCCCCGTATAGTGACGGGGAGAAAGGGGCAGCTTCAACGCCGGCGCTTTTTCTGCAACGCTGGCGATTGGCGAAATCATTGGTGACGGCGTCCTTCTCCCCGTCACTATACGGGGAGAAGATGCCGGCAGGCAGATGAGGGGCGGCGCCAGCCCTGGCCGTTGTCCAACGCCGTGCAATTCGCACCGATGCGATCGGTATTGACAAGCCGGCCTCTGGCTCTGTTCTTTCATGCCATGATTTACGATCGCTCCCGGCTCGAGGAAGCCTTCCGTTCCAAGTCCCGGCTCAAGTTCCTGTTCTTCTGGGGCCATCAGCCGTCCAGGGACGGCCGCATCAGCGCGTCCTGCTTCAGCCAGTGGTGGCATGCCTCGTTCACGGTGGCTGGACGCAGCTATCCGACAGCTGAACATTGGATGATGGCCGAGAAGGCGAGGCTGTTCGGCGATGACGAGACGGCGGCGCAGATCGTGCGCGCGGGAAGCCCGAAGCAGGCGAAGCAGCTCGGTCGCCAGGTGCGCGGCTTCGACGAAGGCAGATGGGACGCGGAGAAGCGGCGCATTGTGGGCGAGGGGAGCTTTGAGAAATTCCGGCAGAATGCGGCCCTGCGCGAATATTTGCTGTCGACCGGTGAGCAGATCCTGGTTGAAGCGAGCCCCATGGACCGGGTGTGGGGCATTGGGCTTGCCGCCGATGACGAGAAAGCAGCCAAWCCGCTTTTGTGGCGCGGCGASAACCTGCTGGGCTTCGCCCTGATGCAGGCGCGCAATCGCCTGCGGTAAGTATTGCAACCATGATCGAATTCCGCCGAGCGCAAGCTTTCGACCTGCCTGATATCGTCGCCATGCTGGCCGACGATCCGCTGGGCGCCGGCCGTGAGGACGCCTCGCTGCCGCTGGCGCGCGGTTATGTCGATGCCTTCAATGCCATCGACGTCGATCCCAACCAGCTGCTGGCGGTGGCCGTGGACGGCGGCGAGGTGATCGGCACCTTGCAGATCACCTTCCTTGCCGGCCTCTCGCGCAAGGGCGCCTGGCGCGGGCAGATCGAGGCGGTCCGCATCGCCAGCCATCGGCGCTCGGGCGGCATCGGCAGGCAGATGATCGAATGGGCGATCGGAGAATGCCGGGCGCGCGGCTGCAGCCTGGTCCAGCTCACCACCGACAGGTCGCGCGCGGACGCGCACCGCTTCTATGAGGATCTCGGCTTCACCGGCAGCCATCTCGGCTACAAGAAGACCTTGTGATGCCCGGCGTGGTTCCGGGCCGGCGGCAACTGGCGTATAGCGGAAGGCTGTCAGGCTCTATTCAAATTGCCGGGGAGAGCTGATATAGGTCAGCCAGGTTGACCTATATCAAAATTGTCGCGGGAGGCGCGCCTTGACCTTGATGAATCTGCTGGCTTCGCGCTCGTCGCGCATGAAGGCGTCCGAAATCCGCGAACTCCTGAAGCTGCTCGACCAGCCCGACATCATCTCGTTTGCCGGCGGCATTCCCGATCCGGCGCTGTTTCCGGCCGAGGCGATCCGCGACGCCTATGCCTCGGTGCTCGGCGGCGGCGAGGCGGGCGCGGCGCTGCAGTACCAGGTTTCGGAAGGCTATCTGCCGTTGCGGCGCTGGCTGGCCGGGCAGATGGGCAAACTCGGCGTCGCCTGCGACGAGGCCAACATCTTCATCACCTCCGGCTCGCAGCAGGCGCTCGATTATCTCGGCAAACTGTTCCTGTCGCCGGGCGATACCGCACTGGTGACATGGCCGACCTATCTCGGCGCGCTGCAGGCGTTCAACGCCTACGAGCCGCGCTACGACCGGCTGACGGTCGAAGGCGGCAACATGACGCCGGCGGCCTATCACGCGGCCGCCGCCGCGAATGGCGGCAAGGTCAAGTTCGCCTATCTGGTGCCGGATTTCGCCAACCCGACCGGCCAAACCTTGAACCGCCAGCAGCGCGAGGCGGTGCTCGACCTCGCCGGCGAACTCGACATCGCCGTCATCGAGGACGCCGCCTATCGCGCGCTGCGCTATGACGGCGAGGGCGTGCCGCCGATCCTGGCGCTCGACTGTGCTCGCTCCGGCTCTATCGACAAGGCGCGCACGCTCTATTGCGGCTCGTTCTCGAAGATCCTCTCGCCAGGCATGCGTGTCGGCTGGGTCTGCGCGCCGCGCCATATCGTCGAGAAGCTGGTGCTGATGAAACAGGCCTCCGACTTGCACAGCCCATCGATCAACCAGGTGGTGATGCACCGCGTCGCCGAAGCCGTATTCGACGGCCAGGTGGAAAAGCTCATCGGCGCCTACCGCGAGCGCCGCGACGGCCTGCTCGCAGCACTTGAAGCCAACATGCCTGAAGGCGTGAGCTGGAGCCGCCCGGAAGGCGGCATGTTCGTCTGGGCTACGCTGCCAGAGGGCGCCGACGCCACGGCACTTCTGGCGCGAGCGGTGAAGGAGGCGCGCGTCGCCTTCGTGCCCGGCAGCGCGTTCTTTGCCGACGCAACCGGGCGCAATACGCTGCGGCTCTCCTTCACGCTCGCCGACCGGCGCGCGGTGAGCGAGGGCATACCGCGGCTGGCGGCCATCCTGAAGGGGTGAAGCCCGCGCCGGGCGCACCTATGCCGCCACGTTCACCATGTGATTGAGCTTCGAAAGCCGGCTGCGAGCCAGCTTGCGGATTGGCTTTTCGAACTCTTCCTCGCCGGTTTCGACGACGAAGACCAGTGTCATGAAATCCAGCATGAATTCGTCGATAGCCGTCGCGATCTTCTGCGATCTGCCCTTGAAGCGATGCAGCAAGGCGTTTGCTTCTTCGACATCGTCGACGCCGGCGCTGTCGACCAGCGCCTCAAGCCTCTGAAAACTGTCCAATTTGATTCCTCCCAGCCGCGCCTCAAAACTTGCCTTGGCGGGGAAAGTTCCGGCGGAGAGGGGTTTTGCGAAAAGAATTCGCCTCCACCGCTTGAATTTGCGTGAATTCGACGACCCGTTGGCAATCTTTTTGTTTGAGTGGAACCTCTGAGGCACACAAAAGTTGTCACCGTGTCTGACCCCCCGTCAGACATCTGAAAGCACGGTACCAGCTTTCCAAAGGCCCGTCGGATCCCCCTCCCGGCGGGCTTTTCCGTTTGAAGGATCGACCGAGGGCTCCATGGCCGGACGTGTGGTGGGACCTGGCGGTCGGCAGGCACCTGTGTTGACGCCGCCCTGTGCGGACCTAAGTTCGCAAGCTCACAAGGAGGAATATTCATGGAACTGCATCGCGGCCGGCTTATCGATCATATCCAGTTGGTGGTGAGGGACCTCGCCGCCAGCCGGCGTTTCTACGAGGCGGTCCTGCAGGTGCTCGATGTTTCGATCGGCGGTGTCGGCGACGACTATTTCTGGGCCGACGAACTGTTCGTCTCCAGTGCCGACAGCCGGGCGGCGCAGGGAAAGCTCACCGGCCGTCATCATCTTGCTTTCCAGGCAAGGGACCACGCCATGGTCGATGCATTCTACAAGGCCGGGCTCGCAGCCGGCGGCACGGACAATGGCGCGCCGGGCGAGCGGCCCTATCATCCCGGCTATTACGCCGCCTTCCTGCTCGATCCGGACGGCAACAACATCGAGGCGGTGCATCACGGCCCGGCAAAGCGCAGCGCCGCGTCCGTGACGATCACCTTCTGAGAGACCATTGGGAAATTCTACTCCGGCGGCCATCTAACTGCGTTTTCTGCGCTTCCGGTGCTCACAGACCCAAATGTCCGCGCCGCTCCGGTTCTCGAAACCTCCACCGCCAGGGCGAATTTCGCAACGGTCTCTGGGTGGCTTTCCAATCGCCGTGTATCTCGTTTACGAGAATCCGAATCTGATCGAGGAAGCGCATGAGCCCACTGTCTGAAACCGTGCCGTTTTTCAGCCAGTGGGAAACGCCGGACATGACCATGGAGGTGCTCGCCGAGGGTGCTGACGTCGCGCTGCGGCTCGATCCGCTGTGGCAAAATTCGGGGGCTGAGACTTCTGACGAATACGCGGTCTGGGCAGCCAATATCTGCGGCATGGCGTGCCTGAAGATGATCCTGGCGACGCGCGGCGAGATCGTGCCGACGATCGAGCTCGCCAGGCGTTGCACCGCCTATGGCGGCTATGTCGTCAACGAGGGCTCGATCAAGGGGCTGATCTATGCACCCTTCGTCAGCTTCGTGCGGGAGACCTTCGGCCTGCGGGCCGAAGTGATAACCAGTGTCGCGACATCGGACATTCCGGCGATCCTGGCGCGGTCGCGGTTCTTCATCGCTTCGGTCAGCAGCTGGATCCGCTGGCCCGAGCGCGAGCCGCCGGCGAAGGGAGGCCATCTGGTGCTGGTCACCGCGGCGTCGGACCAGGGTTTCCGCTTTCACAATCCGTCCGGCCATACCAGCGCCACACAGGAGAACGCAGTGTTGGCACCGGTCGATTTCGACCGCTTCTTCGCCAATCGCGGCATTGCGGTTGCCATTTGATTTTTTGACAGTTGAGGGATTTCGATGACGGGCAAGACAAGGGTGGCCATCCTCTATGGCGGGCGTTCGGCCGAACATGACGTGTCGCGCCTTTCGGCCGCCAATGTGCTGAAGGCAATCGACCGGACGCGCTACGAGATCGTGCCGATCGCCATTTCCAGGGACGGCAGATGGCTGCTGCAAGCTTCGTCCGTCGGCGATGCGGCAGGCGCTCCGGTGTCCGAGGACGGCGCGGAGGTCGCGCTGCTGCCCGGCGGCAAGGGCAGGCTGGTCGCCGTGTCGCGGGATGGAACGCAGCCCGACCCCGTCGATGTCGTCTTTCCCGTGCTGCACGGGCCGTTCGGCGAGGACGGTTCGGTGCAGGGCTATGCGGAAGTCGCCGATGTCGCCTATGTCGGTTGTGGCATCCTCGCCTCGGCCGCCGCAATGGACAAGGATGTCGCCAAGCGGCTGATGCGCGAAGCCGGCCTTGCCGTCGCCCGCTCCGCCACCTTGCTGGGTGGCGAGCCTGTGTCCTTCGACGACGTCAGGGCAAGGCTGGGTCTGCCGGTCTTCGTCAAGCCGGCGCGCCAGGGCTCGTCCTTCGGGGTGAGCAAGGCTGGCGACGGCGCCAGTTTCGCCGACGCCGTCGAGGCGGCTTTCCACCATGATAACAAGGTTTTGGTGGAAGAATTTGTCGAGGGACGTGAGATCGAGTGCTCGGTCCTGCAGCGGGCCGACGGCACGCTGACGGTGTCGCTGCCCGGCGAGATCATTCCGGCCGGTAAGCACGGCTTCTACACCTATGAGGCCAAATATCTCGATGCCGACGGCGCGGTGGTCAAGGTGCCCGCCGATGTCCCGGCCGCGGTTGCCGACATGGCACGCGACATGGCACGGCGCGCCTTCCAGGCGCTCGGCTGCGAAGCCATGGCGCGCGTCGATTTCTTCCTGCGCGCCGACGGTTCGCTGCTCGTCAACGAGGTCAACACCATTCCCGGCTTCACCGACATCTCGATGTATGCCAAGGCGCTGGCGGCATCAGGCATAGGCTACAGCCACACCATCGACGTGCTGATCGATCACGCGCTGGCCAGGCATGGCGCGCGAACAGTCTAAAGCCTCCTGGGGGAATGTTGATGCCGGCGGCCTGATTGGCCTTTACGGGATGTGAGGCGGCGGGTTTTCCGCCGCCCCGCATCTTACCGGTCACGGATGATGATGGAGATGCCTTTCGGCATCGACTTCGCCAACCGTAAAGCTCTGGAAGCCTGGCATGAGCTGCCATATGGCCGCAAGGCCGATGATCAGATAGGCTAGGCGGGCCAGCATGGCGCCCCCGAGGACAGTGCCGATTACGTCATAGCCCGTTACACCCATGGACAGGAAGTTGAGACCGCCAAGGATGATCAGGGCGAGTGTGACGAGGTTCATGTTACGCATAAACGCCTCCTAAGGTTGCCTGACAAAAAGACGTCTGAAAAAAAACGCCTTCCGTTTCAAACGGTTCCTTCGATCACGAAATTGTGAACGGCCGCTATTGTCCGTGAATGCAACCAGCTTACCCGACCCGGCTTACTCGACCAGGATATGCGCCTCGCGTGCGGCCTCGACAAACGCCTCCCTGGCGATATCGGGGGACACCTCGCCGCTCGTTGCCCGGCGGCAGGCGCGTAGCGCGGACTGATGTTTCAGGCTGCCGGCATCGCGCCAATGTGTCGTGAGCAATTCGATGGCCTGCTCGGTGTTGGACAGGTTGCGGGTGGACCCGGTGACGCCGACCGAAACCACCACGGGTTTGGAGAACCATGCGGTTTGCATTGGAACCTCGACTGCGTTGCAGTCGTAAACGCTTCTGACGGCGTGAGGTTGCATCGCCGCCAATCACTGTAGCGTGAGGATTGTCGCCCAACTTTTGGCTTATGGATACTTTGTCGTGGCCGGGGGGCTCGGCTCGCCCTCGAGTTCCTTCGGCAGCGGCAAACTTGAGCACTGCAAATGGATTTCGCGGGCGAAGATCTTTCGCTCCTTTTGCTCGTGCTCCTTGATGGCTGCTGCGAGCCCCAGTCCGTAGGGGCCAAGGAACACACCAGTCCCCCAACCGGGATGCTCCTTTTCGCGCGCATCATAGTTCGAAGCGTCGACACGGGCCTGTTGACATTCCGGCGATACCCACTTCGGGTCTTGCGTTGAAAGCGACGCTCCATATTCGACAGGAGAGCTCACACATCCAGTTGCTACCGTGGCCAACGCGACTAACACCGCAAGTCTCATATAGGGTCTTCTCCAGGATTTTTTCGAGAAGTACACAGAAGCCTCCCTGCGAC
>NZ_JBFULQ010000026.1:0-24554 GCF_054049815.1 Mesorhizobium sp. P5_C1
ACATACGGCCGGACGGAAGGTTGCATGCTGTCCGGCCGGCGCTTGCGCATCGCCGGCTGTTGGCCTCGGCTAACGCCTTCGGCAAGGTGGGCAGACCTCCACGACTTGCCAGGCGTCTGCTGGTGCTGCCCGACCATGCATCGCGCCGTCTGCTTGCTTTCGTTCAGGCACAGCGTGATGCCGGCATTGGCTCTTGAACGGCCAAGCCGGACCCGCGTAACATCACGCCATCTGAACTGAGTCTGCTCTATTCGTCCGGGCTAATGCCCGGATTGGTCTGGATATTTCCCTTGCATACGCAAGCAACCAGCGGCGCGGAAAAGCGCGGCAAATCGTTTGCCCATGTGGCCGAAGCCTCGTGGGGCAAGGGCCTCAGCACCTTGCTCCGGATCCTGCGCATGACGCTGCGCCATCCCTGGCAAGTCGCGATCACCCTCGTCTCGACCTTCATCGCCGCGACGCTGCAGCTCTTCATTCCACGCTTGCTGGGACGCGCCATCGACCAGGCGCAGGGCGTCATGACAGCCGGGGCCGGCACCGCCGCCGAGCACGCGCTGTGGAACACCGCTGTGACGCTGCTCGTCGTCAGCATCCTGCGCGGTCTCTTCACCATGGCGCAGAACTATTACGGCGAGGCCGTCGGCCATCGAACCGGCTATGAGCTGCGCCTGGCTTTCTACGAGAAGATCCAGCGCCTGAGCTTCTCCTACCACGACCGGGTCCACACCGGCGATCTGATCACGCTCGGCCTGCTCGATCTCGACGGCGTGCGCATGTTCTTTTCGACCGGCATCCTGCGGGTCGTCCTGCTCGGCGTGTTGATCGGCGTCGGCGCCTACCTCTTGATCAGCACCGATCTGGTGCTCGGGCTGTTGAGCCTGAGCTTCGTGCCGTTCGTTGCCTGGCGCTCCTCGGTCACCCAGTTGGCGTTGCGCAGCACCTGGCTGACCTTACAGCAGCGCCTGTCGGTGCTGAGCCGGGTGATGGATGAGAATCTCGGCGGCATCCGCGTCGTGCGAGCCTTCGCTGCACAACGGCATGAGCTGGAGAAATTCGACCGCGCCAAGCAGGATGCGCTCGACCTTGCCAACAAGCGCGTCGACATTCGCGTCGGTAACACCGGCGCCATGAACTTCTCGTTCCTCGCCGCCATGGGCCTGGTGCTGTGGTTCGGCGGCCAGAAGGTCATTGCGGGTCAAATCAGCGTCGGCACGCTGGCCCAGTTCCTCACTTTCATGACCATCCTGCAGATGCCGGTGCGCCAGCTCGGCCTGATGGTCAACTCCTTCGCGCGCGCCTCGACCTGCGGCACCCGGCTGTTCGAACTGCTCGACGCCGAACTGGACATCAAGGACGCGCCGGGCGCCAGGGACCTCGTCGTCACCGAGGGCGTGCTGCGCTTTGACAATGTCAGCTTCCGCTATGCGGGCGCGGGCGACCGGCCGACGTTGTCCGGCATTTCCTTCGAGGCGAGGTCCGGCGAGACCATCGGCATCGTCGGCCCGCCAGGCAGCGGCAAGTCGACCATCGCGCACCTGATCCCGCGCTTCTACGACGTCACCTCGGGCAGCATTACCATCGATGGCCAGGACATCAGCAAGGTCACGCTGCAATCACTGCGCAAGGCCGTCGGCGTCGTGCAGCAGGACGCGTTTCTGTTCACCACCTCGATCGAGAACAACATCGCCTATGGCAATCCCTGGGCACGCGAGACCCGCATCGGGCAGGCAGCCGAATTCGCTCAGTTGCACAACTACATCATCGGACTTCCCGCCGGCTACACCACGGTCGTCGGCGAACGCGGCGCCTCGTTGTCCGGCGGCCAGCGGCAGCGCCTGACCATCGCGCGCAGCCTGATGCTGCGGCCATCGGTGCTGGTCTTCGACGATTCCACCGCAGCCATCGACGCCGGCACCGAGCAGCGCATCCGGGCGGCGATGAAGCGCTTCGCGAAGGATCGCGTGACGCTGATCATTTCGCATCGGCTGAGCTCGCTGATGCATGCCGACCAGATCCTGTTCGTCGAGAACGGCCGGATCGTCGAGCGCGGCACGCATGAGGAGCTGCTGGCGCTCGGCGGGCGCTATCGTGCGCTCTACGACCTGCAGCTGCGGCCGGACGACGATCGGCCTACGGCTCTGGGAGCCGCTTGATGTCGGCACAGAGCGACGACGAGAAGGRAGACACCAGCGGACGGCCGACAAAGGCTGTCGTCGGCTCGCACCGCGACGAGGAAGAGGTTTTCGGCAAGGCCTATGATCCGCGCATCGTGCGGCGTATCTGGAGCTTCGTGAAGCCGTATCAGAGCCGGATTTTCATCTCGGTCGCCGCGGTGCTGGTGTTCACGCTGACGCAACTGGCGATCCCGCTGGTCATCCGCTACGCCATCGACCACGGCATGGCGACAGGCAGGCTCGACCAGTCGGTGATGATCTCTGCTATCGGCGCCTTCACGCTGATCATCCTCATCAACTATGCCGCCAGCCACGTACAGGAAAGCGTCGTCGGCAAGGTCGCCGAGAATGTGCTGTCGGACCTGCGCCGCGCCATGTTCAGCCACCTGCAGCGGGTCTCTCTGAGCTTCATGGACAAGACCGAGGTCGGCCGGCTGATGTCGCGCCTGCAGGGCGACGTCAATTCGATGCAGGAATTCCTCGAAACGTCGGTGATGTCGGTGGGCGACATCGTACTCTTGTTCGGCATCGTCAGCGTCCTTTTGTGGCTGGATTTCCGGCTCGGCCTGCTGACGCTGTCGACCATGCCGGTGCTGTTCGTCGTGCGCCTGTTCTGGCTGCCGCGCGCCAAGGTCGCCTTCATGGCCGCGCACGAGACCAACTCGATCGCCAACGGCGCGCTGGCCGAAGGCATCCATGGCGTGCGCACGGTGCAGAGCCTCGAACGCCAGCACGTCAATTTCGACCTCTACGACGAGAAGGTGCTGGCCAATCTCAATGCCCACCTGACGTCGGCGAAATATGCGCAGGTGATGGTGCCGATCGTCGACACGCTGACCGGCATCGCCATGGCGACCGTCATCGTCGTCGGCGGTTCGATGGTGCTCTCGCACAGCCTCGACGTCGGCGTCATGGTGGCGTTCCTGTTCTACATCCAGCGCTTCTTCGACCCGATCCGCTCGCTCACCATGCAGTACAGCGTCATGCAGCGCGCCATGGCTTCGGGCCAGCGTATCTCCGAAGTGCTCGACGTGCCGGTGGACGTCAGCGACAAGGACGGCGCCGTGGCGCTGTCGCGCGACATGGATGGCTCAGTCGAGTTCAGGAACGTCACCTTCGGCTACCGGCAGAACCTGCCGGTGCTGAAGAACATCTCCTTCCGCGTCAATCCGGGCGAGACCATCGCGCTGGTCGGCCCGACCGGGTCGGGCAAGTCGAGCTCGATGGCGCTGGTGCACCGCTTCTACGATGTCTGGTCCGGCCAGGTCCTGGTCGGCGGCCACGACGTGCGCGACTTGACCCAGGATTCGCTCGGCGATCAGGTGGCCATGGTGTTGCAGGAGCCGTTCCTGTTCTCCGGATCGGTGCTGGAGAACATCCGCTATCACAAGACCGGCGCCAGCCGCGAAGAGGTGGTCCGCGCCGCGCAGGCCGTCGGCGCGCACGACTTCATCGAGAACTTGCCCGATGGCTACGACACCGAGCTCGAGCAGCGCGGCGGCAATCTCTCGCTCGGCCAGCGTCAGTTGATCAGCTTCGCGCGGGCGCTCGTCGCCGACGCCAAGATCCTCGTCCTCGACGAGGCCACGGCCAGCATCGATTCCTACACCGAGATGCTGATCCAGAAGGCGCTGATAAAACTCCTGGAAGGCCGCACCGGGCTGGTCATTGCCCACCGGCTGGCCACCATTCGCGGCGCCGACCGCATCATCGTCCTGCAGAACGGCGAGATCGTCGAAAGCGGCAACCACGAACAGTTGATGGCACGAAAAGGGCTCTACGCCCGCCTCTACAACATGAACTACGCGTCCTTCGACGACATTTCGGAAGGCGAGCTGGAACTGGACGCGGYGGTCGGCAAGGCGACGTGACTGGGTTTGTCGACGATGACAGCCGATTTTTTCGGCTTCGGGCCTTAACTTTCGCGGCGTGGATTTTACATCTTAGGGGGCTGGAGACGATCGAGCTTGAGGAGGCTCCCGTGCAGCAACCAGAAGACATCGCCGCCCGCCGATTGGGCATTCTCATCGAGCAATATGTGGAAGTGCGCAAAAAGCGCTACGACTATGTGTCGACCGAGCAGGCCTATCTGGCCATCCGGCAGATCCTCAAACTCGCCATTTCCGATCACGAACTGGACGACATGGTCGCCTCGCTTGCCGTCAAGAACGGGCTGGCCGTCGTTTTCGATCGCCAAACCAAAGCGCCTTTCGATACCTTCCTCCACCGGCAAGCAGATAGGCTGGCCCATCGGTGATTTTCAGGTGGCCAAGCGAATCCGCTTGCCACGAAGCCTCACTTAATTGCATGTTAAGTGAACACTGAGATCACCATGAAAACCGCTGCGGATCACGCACTCAACGACAACGCCGCAACCGGCGCGGAAGCCCGCCGCTCCACGGTGCTGGGCGATCGCATCAAGGCCTATCGCACCGCGCGACGCCTGACGCTGCGCCAGCTCGGCGACTTGATCGGCACCACCGCCAGTTTCCTGAGCCAACTCGAGCGCGGTCTTTCGGGAGCCAACACCAGCACGCTTATGCTGATCGCCAATGCGCTCGGCATCGGCCTCGCCGATCTTTTCGACGAGAGCGAAGTCTCGCCGCACGCGGTGCTGACACGCGCCGATCGACCGGCGCTGCCGACCAGCGAAGGCTATCGCAAGACGCTGCTGTCGCGCCGGCCAATCCGAGAGATGGAGGTCTATTGTGGCGAATTCGCCGTTGGCGGCTCGACCGGCGACGTGCCCTACACACATGGCAACGCGCACGAAATGTTTCTCGTGCTGCGCGGCCGGCTGCAGCTGACGTTGGGCGACGAGAGCTTCATCCTCGAAGAGGGCGACAGTATCGAATATTCGACCTCGACGCCGCACAGGACCATCAATGTCGGCGACACGGTGGCCGAAGTGCTGTGGATCATCGCACCGTCGACAAGCGGCGCCGTCGATCTCGACCAATATGTGGCCCGGAAATCACTCGCACCCGGACTGCCAAAATCAAACAGCGAGTCATCGGAGGGTTAAAAAAATGGGAAGCAGATCAATAGTGTCCGGGCTTGTCGGCGCCGCCGCACTGGCCTTGATTGCAGCCGCCGCGGCTCATGCGCAGAGCGCGCCGCCGGCCGGCACCGTGGTGGACGGTTCGCTGAAAGGAAAGACGCTGACGTTCGTCTCCTATGGCGGCATCTACCAGGACGGCCAGGTCGCCGCCCTCAAGGAATTCGTCGACAAGAGCGGCGTCAAGCTGCTGAACGATGGCCCGACCGAAATCGCCAAGCTTCAGGCGCAGGTCGAGTCCGGCAATGTGACCTGGGATGTCGTCGATACCGACGACTTTCCGCCATTCGTGCATTGCGGCAAGCTGTTTCAAAAGCTCGACCTGACCAAGCTCGACGTTTCGCACATCCCGGCCGGACAGGTCGGCGAGTGCAGCGTGCCGGCGATGAACTACGGCACCGTGCTGATGTACAAGAACTCGACCTACAAGGACAATCCGCCGAAGGACTGGAAGGATTTCTTCGACACCAAGAAATTCCCCGGCACGCGCGCCATCGACGGCAGCGGCAGCCCGATCGGCGGTCTGATCGAACAGGGCATTCTGGCCGACGGTGGCTCGGTCGACAACATGACGCCGGCCGACATCGACAAGGGCATTGCCAAGATCAAGGCCATCGGTCCGGACACGATCTTCTGGAAGACCGGCGCCGAGTCCCAGCAGCTGGCAGAATCCGGCGAAGCCGACATGATCATCATGTGGACGGGCCGCGCCATGACGGCGGTCAAGAACGGCGCTGCCTATACGCCGGTGTGGAAGGACTGGCTGGTCGTCATGGATCAGCTGACCATCCCGGTCGGGGCCAAGGACACCGACGCCTCCTATGCGCTGATCAACGCCTATCTCGGCAAGAAGTCGCAGGAGGTCCTGACAGAGCAGACATCCTACTCGCCGATCAACACCGAGGCGCAGCCCAAGGTGGATGCTTCGGTCGCCGCCTTCCTGACCAACACGCCGGAACACGCCAAGCAGGGCTACCAGCAGAACATCAAGTTCTGGGTCGCCAATTTCGCCACCGCGTCCGACAAGTGGACGGCGCTGATGGCCGGCAACTGAGCCGGCCGAGCGCCAAGGCGAAAAGCGTGAGCCAGACATCACATACTCTGGCGGCCGGGGGTGACAATCCCCGGCCGGCGGGTGGCGTGCGGGGGCCGCAACGGCGCCTACGGCTTGCCGCCTACCCTTCGCTGCTGGCGATGCCTGCCTTGCTCCTGCTTATCGCGGCGATGGGCTATCCGCTGCTGACCGTCACGCTGCGCAGTTTCTCAGACCCCGCCTGGGGAATGCAGAACTACGTCTGGTTCTTTTCCACGCCGGTGAACGTCACGGTTCTGTGGCGCACCTTTTCCATCGCCGCCTGGGTCACCATCGTCTGCGTTATCGCCGCCTACCCCTACGCCTACCTGATGACGGCGGTTGGGCCGCGCATGCGGCTCGTCCTCATCCTGTGCGTGCTGGTGCCGTTCTGGGTCAGCGGCGTGGTGCGCACATTGGCCTGGGTCATCCTGCTGCAGGATTCCGGCATCATCAATTCCGTCGTCAGGTTGCTCGGCCTTGACACCGTGAAGCTGATCCGCACCCAGACCGGCGTGGTGATCGGCATGGCGCAGGTGCTGCTGCCGTTCATGATCCTGCCGCTCTATTCGGTCATGCGCGGCATCGACCTGCGCCTCGTGCAGGCGGCGCGCAGCCTCGGCGCGCGGCCCTCGCTGGCTTTCCTGCAGATCTATCTGCCGCTGTCGCTGCCCGGCGTATTCGCCGGCGCCATCATCGTCTTCATCCTGTCGCTCGGCTTCTACATCACGCCGGCCCTGCTCGGCGGCCCCCGCAGCACCATGCTGTCGACGCTGGTGCAGAGCCAGGTGCTCAGCCTGCTCAACTGGGGTCGCGGCGGCGCCATGGGTGTCGTGCTGCTGGTGGCGACCTTCGTGCTTCTGGCGCTCGCCGCGCCGCTGATGCGCCAGCGCCACAAACAGGCGTCCAGATCATGAGACTGGCGCCGTTCCGCATTCTGCTCGGTCTGTTCTGCCTGCTGGTTGCCGTGTGGCTGGTGATGCCGACGCTGGTCATCATCCCGATGTCATTCAACGAAAAGAAGTCGCTTGCCTTCCCGCCATCCGGCTTCTCATGGCAGTGGTACGAGAATTTTTTCACCAACCCCGACTGGCTGACCAGCTTCTTCAACTCGCTCAGGGTTGCGGGCCTTGTTGCCGTCGCCGCCACGCTGATCGGCACGCTGGCGGCACTCGGCCTCAGCCGCATGAAACATTCCGGCGCCGGCCTGCTGCGCGCCATCCTGATCACACCGATGATCGTGCCCGGTGTGGTGCTGGCGATCGGCATCTATGCCGTCTATCTCGACTACCAGCTCGTCGGCACCACCACCGGCTTCGTCATCGCGCACACGATGCTGGCGATCCCGTTCGTCATCATCGCCGTGTCGGCAAGCCTAGAAGTCTTCGACGTGCGGCTGGAGACGGCGGCGGCAAGCCTTGGCGCCGACCGCTTCACCGCATTCCGCACCGTCACCTTGCCGTTGATTGCGCCCGGCATCCTGTCCGGGCTGCTGTTTGCCTTCGTCACCTCCTTCGATGAAATCATCGTCGYGCTGTTCATCACCAGCCCCTATTTGAAGACCTTGCCCGTGCAGATCTTCACCAGCATCACCCGCGACGCCGACCCGACGGTGACGGCTGTCGGAACGATCATCTTCATTGCCACGACGCTGGTGATCAGTGCCGGGCTGATCATCAGCTCGAAATCGACGAGGAGTTGAGATGGCTGCGTCCAACAGCAAAGAACGTGGCGCGGCCATCGACATCAAGGCCGCAACCAAGCGTTACGGCAATTTCACCGCTCTCGACGACGTCAGCCTGCATATCGAGCCGGGCGAATTCATGACGCTGCTCGGCCCCAGCGGCTCGGGCAAGACCACCACGCTCAACGTCGTGGCCGGCTTTACCGACCTGACCTCAGGCGACCTCGCCGTCGGCGGCAAAAGCATCGTCGCGCTGCCGGCGCACAAGCGCAACATCGGCGTCGTCTTCCAGCACTACGCGCTGTTTCCGCACATGACCGTCGGCAAGAACGTCGCCTATCCGCTCACCCTGCGCGGCATGGACAAACAGGCGCGCGACCGCCACGTGGCGCGCGCTCTGGACATGGTCAAGATGGCCGACTTCGCGCATCGTTATCCAGCCGAGCTTTCCGGCGGCCAGCAGCAGCGCGTGGCGCTGGCCCGCGCCATCGTCTTCGATCCGCCGCTGCTACTCATGGACGAGCCGCTCGGAGCGCTCGACAAGAAACTGCGCGAATGGCTGCAGCTCGAAATCAAGCGCATCCACCGTGAGCTTGGCACCACCTTCGTCTATGTGACGCACGACCAGGAAGAGGCGCTGGTTCTGTCCGACCGCATCGCCGTGTTCAACCAGGGACGCATCGAACAGGTGGGAACCGGGCGTCAGCTCTACGACGAACCGGCGACATTGTTCGTGGCGAAGTTCATCGGCGAATCGACCAGTTTGCGTGGCGATGCCCAGACGTCAGGCGGCGAGACCAGAGTGACGATCGCCGGCCAGACGGTCGTCGCCGGCGGCAAGCTCGCCGGCAGCCAGAAACCGGTGGTTCTGCTGCGGCCGGAAAAGCTTTCGCTTGCCAGAACCAACACGCCTGCATCCGCCGGACAGAACAGCCTCACCGGCCAGGTCAGCGAAGCGATCTATCTGGGCTCGGGTTCGAAATACCAGGTGACACTGGGCGATGGTTCCGTGGCCATCGTGCGCGCGACGCTCGAGGCCACGCCTTTCTCGATTGGTGACGCGGTCGATCTGCGTTGGTCGGTCGTCGATGCAAAACTTCTTGCCGACGACGACCGCGCCGACATGACGATGACCTGATCGCTCATTTCCCCCGCAGGATTTTTAGACATGGACGCCAAAGTCAACGGCAACATCTCGTTCTGGTATGCCGACATCGGCCTGCCAGCCTATCGTGCGCCGCTTCCGGGCGACCTCGAAGCCGATGTCTGCATCGTCGGCGCGGGCTATACCGGCTTGTGGACGGCCTACTATCTGAAGAAGGCCGATCCTTCGATCCGCATCGCCATGGTGGACCGGGAATTCGCCGGCTTCGGCGCGTCCGGTCGCAATGGCGGCTGGCTGTCCGGCGGCTTCAGCTGGTCGCGCGAGAAATATCTGCAGACATCTACCCGTGGCGCCGTCATCGACATGGAAACCGCCATGCATGGCACGGTCGACGAAGTGATCGCGGTGACCGAGGCCGAAGGCATCGATGCCGATATTCGCCGCGTCGACAATCTGACGGTTGCGACCAACCCGCCGCAGCTGGAGCGGATTAAGGCCGCCTATGCGGATGCAATCGGCTGGAGCGTGCCTCAGGACCGCGTCAGCCTGATCGGCCAGGCAGAGGCCAAGGCCCGCATCAACATCCGGAACGTGCTTGGCGGCTACATCCACCACGGCACAGCACGCGTGCAGCCGGCCAAGCTGGTGCGTGGACTGTCCGAAGCCGTCGAGCGCCTCGGCGTGCCGATCTACGAACAGACGACCGTGACGGGTATTGAGAAGGGCAAGGTGACCACCGATCGCGGCACGGTGCGCGCGCCCATCATCATCCGCGCCACGGAGGGGTTCACGGCCGGCATATCAGGCAATGAGCGGCTCTGGCTGCCGCTCAACAGCGCACAGATCATCACCGAGCCGCTGCCCCAATCGCTGTGGGACGAGATCGGCTGGGACGGCCACGAACTGCTGGGCGACGCAGCACACGCCTATTGCTATGCCCAGCGCACCCGCGAAGGCCGCATCACCATGGGCGGGCGCGGCGTGCCCTACCGCTACGGATCGCAGACGGATGTGCACGGCCAGACACAGCAGGCGACCATCGAAAGCCTGCACGCGATCCTCACTCGCCTGCTGCCGCAGACCAGCAAGCTTCGCATCGACCACGCCTGGTGCGGCGTGCTTGGCGTGCCGCGCGACTGGTGCACGACGGCCGGCCTCGATCTTGAGACCGGCATCGGCTGGGCCGGCGGTTATGTCGGACTCGGCGTGTCGAGCTCCAACCTCTCGGGCCGGACGCTGCGCGACCTCATCCTGCGCCGCGACACCGAACTGACCCGCCTGCCCTGGGTCAACCGCCAGGTCAGCAAATGGGAGCCGGAGCCGATGCGCTGGCTCGGCGTCCACTCGATGTACCAGCTCTACCGCGTCGCCGACGAGCGCGAGGAAGCCGGTCTC
Organism: Mesorhizobium sp. P5_C1; assembly: GCF_054049815.1. NCBI lineage: Bacteria > Pseudomonadati > Pseudomonadota > Alphaproteobacteria > Hyphomicrobiales > Phyllobacteriaceae > Mesorhizobium > Mesorhizobium sp. P5_C1. Next base: position 10,489 of record NZ_JBFULQ010000026.1, read on the forward strand.
CTGCACACGTCGAAACTGGCGGCTATCGCCGATCGCATCACCGGGCATTGAGCCCTGCGACATTGCATATCGAGTTGAAAAATTCAGTGCCTGCCCGGAGACCGCCATGACCGACTTCCAGACCTTTGCCCATCTCGCCTCGATCGATCTCGGCGAGCCCGAGCCCAAGCCGACCTCGATCAGCGGCGATCAACTCGAAGCGTCGAGGACATTGTGGATCTCGCCGGACGGGTCGCTGGAAGTCGGCGTCTGGGCATGCACGCCGGGCCGCTTCACCGCCTCGCGCGACACGAATTCCGAAACCTGTCACATCGTGTCGGGCCGGGTCTCGCTGCATGGTCCCGATGGCCACAGCAAGGAGGTTAGTGCCGGCGAAATGCTGGTGCTTCCGAAAGGCTGGAAAGGCGAGTGGACGATCCACGAACCGACGCGCAAGCTCTACATCCTGCACTTCGAAGCGGCGTGAGCTAGAGCAATTCCGGGAAAAGTGTGAAACGGTTTTCCCGGGAAAAGCGCGTAGCGCTTTCCCTGAGGGAATTGCGTCAAAACAAAGGGATAGAGCGGTTCGGCGTTTCCGTGAAACGGTGAACCGCTCTAGTCGTCGTCCGAACCGCTGGCGACCGGCTTGCCTTCGATTGCCTGCCGCAATGCGTCGTTGATCCTGTCCTGCCAGCCGGGGCCATCGGCTTGAAAATGGTCCAGCACGGTTCGATCGATCCTGATCGAAACAAGCTCCCTGACACCTGGAGCGGCCGAGGGCTCGCGAGGCGGAGCAACCGGCTTCTTGACTGGCTTGAAGGCGGCTTCGGCCGCCGTCATCGGATTTGTCGGTCGGCGCGGGGGATTTGCCATTGGGTGACCCTGACTGGAAGACGACTCACACTCGCCGATGAGGCGGCGCGCTTGGCACCACCATAGCCCAACTGACGCCATCGCGCAGGCCCATTTGGCCAGGAACAGCTCAGGCCCCGCAGTGTGCGGTCCCCGCATCGCCTTCGCGGCACGCGCTGGCACCGGTCACTCGGCGGCTTGAAGGATTTGTGCGGCGACGATGATCCTGATCTCGGCACGACAAGAGCCGCAATTCGTGCCGGCATGCAGCGCCGCCCCGATCGCCTCGACGCTGGCGCAGCCGCTTCGCACCGCCTGCGCGATCTGGTTGGCGCCGACGCCGAAGCAGGAGCAGACGATGGCGCCGCGATCGACGTCGACCCCGCCCGGCCGCCCGGCCACGATCGCCAGCCTGGCGCGTCGATCGACATGATCGGCGGTCAATTGGTCCGCCGCCCAGCCGCGCGACACCGCGACCGGACCAGGCGCGACGAACAGGGCGCCGGACAAGTGATCGCCGTCGAAAGCCGCGATGCGATGCTGGCCGGCATCGCGGTCATGATAGGCGAGGATTTCGCCGCCCGGGGTCGTGCCGAACAGGGATCCGGCGAAGCCGGCCCAGTCGATCTCGTCATCGGCAAAGGCAAGTTCGACCCGCCAGCCGCCCTTGCATTTGGCCGCGGCCCAGTAGGTCGCGGTATCAGGTTCCGGCCTCTGCCGCATCACCGCGAAGCCGAAGGCCTTTGCGGCGAATTTCTCGATGCGGGCGGCGACATGCTTCAGCGCCGGCTGGCCGGACACCGGATCGGTCAGCGGCGCGGTCAGCGCGTCGAGCCGGCCCTTTGCCGAGAACTGATCCGTCCAGTGCATCGGCGCAAACAGGCTGCCCCGGCGCTGGCGTGCCGTCACCAGCGCGCGCACCAGCACGTCGCCGCGCGGGCTGGAAACGCGCACGATGTCGGCGTCGCCGATCCCGAAGCACTGCGCATCCGCCGGATGGATTTCGACGAAGGGCTCGGCAATGTGCTGGGACAGCCGCGGGCTTTTCCCGGTCCGCGTCATGGTGTGCCAGTGATCGCGGATGCGTCCGGTGTTGAGGATCAGCGGATAGTCCGGGCTGGTGCGGGTCTCGACGGCGGGACGGACGGCGACGAAGCGCGCCTTGCGGTCGGGCGTGTAGAAATTGCCGTCGGCGAAGAAGCGGTGGCTGGAAGAGCCACTTGCGGCCTGAGCGCGCTCCTCTGGCTGATGTCCAGCTTGAGCACCCCCCTCTGGCCTGCCGGCCATCTCCCCCGCAAGGGGGGAGATTGGCGGTTTCGGCGTCCCTGCTCTTTCTCCAACGTTGGCGATTGACGAAAGCCGGTGCAACATCCGATCTCCCCCCTTGCGGGGGAGATGGCCGGCAGGCCAGAGGGGGGTGGCCGGACTCGGCGCTGGCCACTGGAACGGGGCCAATTCCTCATACCCGTCCGCATCAATCCCGGCATACGCACCAATATCGAAATCCCGCGCGCCGTCATTCTCGAACCCCGACAGCGCGGCATGTTCGGCAAACGCCTCCCACGGCGACGCATAGGAAAATGCCTCGGCAAAACCCATCCGCTTGCCCACTTCGGCGACGATCTGCCAGTCGGGCCGCGCCTCGCCGGGCAGGTCCAGGAACGCGCGCTGGCGCGAGATGCGGCGCTCGGAGTTGGTGACGGTGCCATCCTTCTCGCCCCAGGCGGCGGCGGGCAGCCGGACATGCGCGTGGCGGACGGTGTCGGTCCTGGCCAGCACCTCCGACACCACGACGAACGGGCAGGCCTTGATCGCCGCCTCGACGGCGTCGGCATCCGGCATCGAATCGACCGGGTTGGTGGCCATGATCCACAGCGCCTTGATGCGCCCGTCGGTCACCGCCTGAAACATCTCGACCGCCTTCAAGCCCGGCCTTTCGGCAATGACCGGAGCAGTCCAGAAGCGCTGCACGCGGTCACGATGGTCGGGGTTTTCGATCTCCATATGCGCGGCCAGCATATTAGCCATGCCGCCGACCTCGCGGCCGCCCATGGCGTTGGGCTGGCCGGTCACCGAAAACGGCCCGGCGCCGGGTCTGCCGATGCGGCCGGTGGCGAGATGGCAGTTGATGATGGCATTGACCTTGTCGGTGCCCGAAGACGACTGGTTCACCCCCTGGCTGTAGACGGTCACGGTCTTGGAGGTCGCGGCGAACAGGCTGTAGAAACGGCCAAGCTCGTCCTCGCTCAGCCCCGTGGCGGCGATGCCGGCAAGGTCGAGCTCCGATGCTGCGAAAAGCGCTTGCCCGAACCCGGTTGTGTGCGCCGTGATGAAGGCGCGGTCCAGCGCGTTGTGCTTGCCGAGATAGGCGAGCAGCCCCGTGAACAAAGCGACGTCGCCATCGGGCGCGATCGCCAGGTGCATGTCGGCAATGTCTGCGGTCATGGTGCGGCGCGGATCGACCAGCACGATCTTCATCTCCGGCCGCTTTTCCCGAGCCGCCGCGATTCGCTGGTAGAGCACGGGATGGCACCAGGCGAGATTGGAGCCGACCAGCACGATGAGGTCGGCAAGCTCCAGATCCTCATAATTTCCCGGCACGGTGTCGGAGCCGAAGGCGCGGCGGTGGCCGGCGACCGACGAGGCCATGCACAGGCGCGAGTTGGTGTCGATGTTGGCCGAGCCGACAAAACCCTTCATCAGCTTGTTGGCGACGTAGTAATCCTCGGTCAGCAACTGGCCGGAGACGTAGAAGGCGACGGCATCGGGACCGTGCTCGGCGATGGTTTGCGAGAAGGTCGAGGCGACGAGGTCGAGCGCCTCGTCCCAGCCGCTGCGGCGGCCGCGGATTTCGGGATAAAGCAACCTGCCGTCGAGGTCGATGGTCTCGGCCAGTGCCGACCCCTTGGAGCAGAGCCGGCCGAAATTCGCCGGATGGTCGGGGTCGCCGCGGACGGACACTTGCCCGTCCGCGGCGACCTTCGCCAGCACGCCGCAGCCCACCCCGCAATAGGGGCAGGTGGTCCTCACCTCGCGCGCAGCGTCAATCTCCATGTGTCAGGCCGCTCGGCTGGCCAGCGCTTCCAGCGCAATGAACAGACGCTCGCCTTCGACCCGCACCGGGATGGTGCGCACCGCGCCCTCATCGGCGCCGAGCGCCCTGCCCGTCTCCAGCGAAATCACCCAATTGTGCAAGGGACAAGTGACCGCCGTGCCATGCACGATGCCTTGGCTCAGCGGCCCGCCCTTGTGCGGGCAGTGGTCGTCGATGGCGTAGACCTGATCGTCGGCGGTGCGGAAGACGGCGATCTTGCCTTCCGGCGTGTCGACGCAGCGCGCGCCGCGGCGGGGGATGTCCGACAGGGAGCCTATTGATACCCAGTTCATGTGGCCATCCTCGCCTTTGCTCGATCTGAAGGCGCCCAGCCGCCCCCCTCTGGCCTGCCGGCCATCTCCCCCGCAAGGAGGGAGATCGGCAGTTGCACTGACAGCGCCCACTCCGCAACGTTGAAGATTGGCGAAAGCCGAAACAGCATCCGATCTCTCCCCTTGTGGGGGAGATGGCCGGCAGGCCAGAGGGGGGTGGGAAGAAACGCTTCCATCGGCCCTACTCTGCCGCCTGCGCAAAACCGACAGTCGCCATCGGCCGGAACTCGTGCTTGTCCTTGCCGGACACGCGTTCCGACCACGGGTCGACCTGGGCGAACTTCTGGCTGAAGACGAAGCGGTCGAAATAGGCCTTGCGCTTGGCATCGTCGTCCATGATCTGGCGCTTGATTTCGGGGATCCCGATGCGCTTGGCCCATTTGTAGATACGCTCGAGATAGCGGCCCTGCTCGCGATACATCTGCGTCAGCGCCACGATATGCTYCAGTGCCTCGTCCTCGGTCCTGACCAGGCCGAGCACTTCGGTGCCTTTGATGTCGAGACCGGCCGCCCCGGCGAAATGGATCTCGTAGCCACTGTCGACGCAGATGACGCCGACATCCTTGCAGGTCGCCTCCGCGCAGTTCCTCGGGCAACCCGACACCGCCATCTTGACCTTGGCCGGGGTCCACGAGCCCCACATGAATTTCTCGATGCGGATGCCGAGGCCCGTCGAATCCTGCGTGCCGAAGCGGCACCAGTCCGAGCCGACGCAGGTCTTCACGGTGCGCAGGCCCTTGGCATAGGCATGGCCGGAGACAAAGCCGGCCTGGCCGAGATCGGCCCACACCGCCGGCAGGTCCTGCTTGCGGATGCCGAGCATGTCGATGCGTTGGCCGCCGGTGACCTTGACCATCGGGATCTCGAACTTGTCGACGACATCGGCGATGGCGCGCAGTTCGGCCGCATTGGTGACGCCGCCCCACATGCGCGGCACCACCGAATAGGTGCCGTCCTTCTGGATGTTGGCGTGGACGCGCTCATTGATGAAGCGCGACTGGTAGTCGTCGGCATAGTCGTCCGGCCAGTCGCAGACGAGATAGTAGTTGAGCGCCGGCCGGCATTTGGCGCAGCCGCAGGAGGTCGTCCATTCCAGTTCCTGCATGACGGCCGGAATGGTCTTCAGGTGCTTGGCCTTGATCAGCCGGCGCACTTCGTCATGGCCGAGCGTGGTGCAGCCGCACATCGGCTGCACGGCCGCAGGGTTGTAGGTGTCGCCGAGCGTCAGCACCATCAGCTTTTCGACCAGCCCGGTGCAGGAGCCGCAGGAGGCCGACGCCTTGGTGTGAGCGCGCACATCGTCGAGCGAGGTCAGGCCCTTGGCCGTGATCGCACCCGTGATCTTGCTCTTGCAAACGCCGTTGCAGCCGCAGATTTCCGCATCATCCGGCAAGGCTGCAACGGCCGCCATAGGGTCCAGCGGGGCACCCCCCTGGTAGGACTGGCCGAATATGAGCGTGTCGCGCATTGGCGAAATGTCGGTCTGCTTCTTCTTGAGGTCGTTGAACCAAGCGCCGTCGGCCGTCTCGCCATAGAGCACCGTGCCGATGATCCGGTCGTCCTTCAGCACCAGGCGCTTGTACACGCCGGCGGCCGCGTCGCGCAGCACGATCTCCTGGCGGTCCTCGCCCTCGGCGAAGTCGCCGAGCGAGAACAGGTCGATGCCGGTGACCTTGAGTTTGGTCGGCGTGTCCACGTGGACGAAGGCCGCCTTCTCGTTGCCGGCCAGCTGTTGGGCCGCAACGCGCGCCATCTCGTATAGCGGTGCGACCAGCCCGTAGACCTGGCCGTTGACCTCGGCGCATTCGCCAAGCGCGTAGATATCGGGATCATTGCTGCGCATGCCGGCGTCGACCACGATGCCGCGATTGACGGCAATGCCGGCTTCCTTGGCAAGTGCCGAATTCGGCCTGATGCCGACCGCCATGACCACCAGCGTCGCCGGAATGACGGTGCCGTCGGCGAGCTCCACCTGTCCGACCTTGCCGTTGCCCGTGATCGCCTTTGTGTTGGCCTTGGTGATGACCTTGATGCCGCGCTGTTCCACCGCGCGCTGCAGGAGATAGCCGGCGGCCGAATCGAGTTGGCGCTCCATCAAAGTCGGCATGACATGCAGCACGGTCACGTCCATGCCTTGCGCGTTCAGCCCGGCCGCCGCCTCCAGCCCGAGCAGGCCGCCGCCGATGACCACGGCCTTGGCCCGCGACTGCGCGGCGAGCATCATCGCCTGCACGTCGYCGAGGTCGCGATAGGTCAGCACGCCCGGCAGATCATGGCCGGGCACCGGGATGATGAACGGCACCGAGCCGGTGGCGATGACGAGCTTGTCGTAGGGCTCGGTGACGCCGTGATCGGAGGTGACGGTCTTCGCCGCCCGGTCGATGGCGATGATCTTGTGGCCCTTGTAGAGGGTGATGTTGTTGGCGATGTACCAGCCATCGCCGTGGATGATGATTTCCTCATAGGCCTTCTCGCCCGACAGCACCGGCGACAGCATTATGCGGTCGTAATTGACCCGTGGCTCGGCGTTGAAGATGGTGACGGTGTAGCGGCCCGGCGCCTGTTCCAGCAGGTGCTCCAGCATGCGCCCAGGGGCCATGCCGTTGCCGATGATGACGAGTTTTTCGCTCATGGTGCTACTCCGCGGCTTCGACGAAGCGGTGGCGTTCGTAGAGGAACTTCAGCACCGCCTCGCGGCAGCGCAGGAAGGTCCGGTCGGAGGCGAGCTCGATGCGCCGGCGTGGGCGCGCCAGCGGCACCGCAAGCACCTCGCCGATGGTCGCCGCCGGGCCGTTGGTCATCATGACGATGCGGTCGGAGAGCAGCACCGCCTCGTCGACATCATGGGTGATCATGATCGTCGTCGAGCCGAGCCGCGAATGGATGTCCATCACCGCGTCCTGCAGATGGGCGCGCGTCAGCGCATCGAGCGCGCCGAACGGCTCGTCGAGCAGCAGGATCTTCGGCTCCATGGCCAGCGCCCGGGCGATGCCGACGCGCTGCTTCATGCCGCCCGAGATTTCGGCCGGGCGCTTGTCCCTGGCATGCGCCATCTGCACGAGGTCGAGATTGCGCATGATCCAGTCATGCCGCTCGGCCTTGTTCTTGCTGCGGCCGAAGACTTTCGACACCGCCAGGTTGATGTTCTCATAGACGGTCAGCCACGGCAGCAGGCTGTGGTTCTGGAACACCACGGCGCGTTCGGGTCCGGGGCTGTCGACCTCCTTGTCCTCGAGCAGCACGGCGCCTGCGGACACTGTGGTCAACCCGGCGATCAAATTGAGCAAGGTCGACTTGCCGCAGCCGGAATGGCCGATGATCGAGACGAATTCGCCCTTGTCGATGGTCAGCCGGATGTCCTTCAGCACCTCGCTGACCTGATTGYCGCGGGCAAAGGATTTGTCGATATGGTCGAGCTTCAGATAGGCCGTCATGGCGCTGTCCTCACTTTGCCGTTGTGCCGCGGGTGACGAAGGCGCCGACCGCCGCGACCAGGCGGTCGAGGCAGAAGCCGGTGACGCCGATATAGGCGAGCGCGACGATGATGTCGGGCAGCCGCGACGAGTTCCACGCGTCCCAGATGAAGAAGCCGATGCCGACGCCGCCGGTCAGCATTTCGGCGGCGACGATGGCGAGCCAGGACAGGCCGATGCCGATCCTCAAGCCGGTGAAGATGTAGGGGGCGGCGGCCGGCACCATGATCTTCACGAAGAATTCGAACTGGTTGAGCCGCAGGATGCGGGCAACGTTGCGGTAGTCCTCGGGGATGTTGCGCACGCCGACGGCGGTGTTGATGATGATCGGCCAGATCGAGGTGATGAAGATGACGAAGAGCGCCGACGGGCTGGAATCGCGGAACGCGGCCAGCGACAGCGGCAGCCAGGCCAGCGGCGGCACGGTGCGCAGGATCTGGAACACCGGATCGAGGCCGCGCATCGCCCAGATCGACTGGCCAACCAGCGCGCCGAGCGCCACGCCTACGATCGCCGCCAGGCCAAAGCCGATGGCGACCCGCTGCAGTGAGATCAGCACCCGCCAGGCCAGCCCGATGTCCTGCGGGCCATTGTTGAAGAAAGGATGCGCGATCAGGTCGTAGGCCTCGTTCCACACCTGGCTCGGCGGCGGCAGGCTGGCGGTCGGCGACGAGCAGGCGATCTGCCAGACGACCAGCATGAGGGCGATGACGATGGCCGGCGGAACCAGCGCGCTCGCCAGTTTGCCGGCGATCACCATCGGATCGAAACGGCGCCGCGCCTTGGCGGTGAAAGCGATGACCTCCGCTGGCTTGGCGGGGAACGCTTTCACCGTTGTGTCCTCGATTGTCTGGATCGACATGTCTGGGAAAAACTCCTTGGTCGGAATCTCCGCAACGGCGCAAGGCGCTGTTGCGGCAAAGGGCGCAATACGCCGTTTGCGCTGGCTCAAGCGGAGGCCTTGATCTTCAGGCTGTCGAGATAGGCGGACGGGTTGGCCGGATCGAAGACCTTGCCGTCGAAGAAGGTCTCGACACCGCGCGACGAGGATGCCGGAATGTCGGCTGCCGCCACGCCAAGGTCCTTGGCCGCCTCGCGCCACAGGTCCTCGCGGTTGACCTGATCGACCAGCGCCTTGATGTCGGTGGTCGGCGCGAACTTGCCCCAGCGGATGTTCTCGGCGAGGAACCACGAGTCATGGCTCTTGAACGGATAGGACACGCCGCCCGTCCAGAACTTCATGTAGAGATCGGAGCCGGTGGCGACGCGGCCATTGCCGTAGTTGATGTCGCCCTTGAGGCGGCCGATGATATCGGCGACAGGCACGTTCATCCATTGCCGCTTGCCGATGATGGCGGCCATCTCGTCCTTGTTCTCCTTGGCCTCGCACCATTGCTGGGCTTCCATGACGGCCATCAGGATCGCCTTGGTGGCGTTCGGGTATTTGTCGATGAATTCGGCGCGCAGGCCGAGCGCCTTTTCCGGATGGCCCTTCCACAATTCGCCCGTCGTGGCGGCGGTGAAGCCGACGCCCTGGTGGACAAGCTGCTCGTTCCACGGCTCGCCGACGCAGAACACATCCATGTTGCCGACCTTCATGTTGGCCACCATCTGTGGCGGCGGCACGACGATGGTCGAGACATCCTTGTCGGGATCGATGCCGCCGGCGGCGAGCCAGTAGCGCAGCCACAAATCATGGGTGCCGCCCGGGAAGGTCATGGCGGCCTTGATGTCCTTGCCGGCCGCCTTCTTGGCGGCGAAGGCGTCCTTCAGCTTCGAGGCGTCAAGGCCGACACCGGTGCCGGCATATTCCTGGGCGACCGAAATGCCCTGGCAGTCGTAGTTGAGCCGCGCCACGATCGCCATCGGCATCGGCTGGTTGTTCTGCGTCACCTTGCCGGTGTGCATCAAATAGGGCAGCGGCGTCAGGATATGGGCGCCGTCGATGCCGTTGGCCGCGCCGCCGAGCATCAGATTGTCGCGCGTCGCGCCCCAGGAGGCCTGCTTGAGCACCTCGACATCGGGCATGCCGAACTTCTCGAAAAACCCCTTCTCCTTGGCGATCATCAGCGGTGCGGCATCGGTCAGCGCGATGAAGCCGAGCTTGGCGCCGGTGACTTCCGGCGAGGTCGTGGCCGCATAGGCGCCGGAGGGGAAGAGCTTGCGGGCGGCCATGAACAGCCCCGCCGTCATCGCACTGCTGACCAGAAAATCGCGGCGGGTCACATCCTTTGGCGATGTCCCAGTCCCGATCCATGTCTTCATCGTCTTCTTCATCGTCGTCTCCGGTTGAACGCGGTCCGCGCCGTCGATTGTTGGCCCAAAAACAAAAAAGCCGCCGGCCAGGCCTGCGCGTCCGGAAATCCGGATCGCGTCTTGACCTGAGCGGCAGCTTTGCCTGTGGGCGCCCGTCATTGGACGCCTATTCCGTGACCCCAAGGAGGCCTGGTTATTTCAAAGCATGAACCATGCCAGATTCGAGAGAAAGGAAAAATAACAATGAAATCAATGAAACGCGCCGTCCGCCTACGCAACAGACGATATGGCGAGCAGGCCAAAGATTGTTCATTAAAGCAATCGCACGCACAATTTTTGTGCAATGCACAAGAATGGCGCGAAAATAATCAGGCTTCCGCGCGGGCCGATTTCTGGCCGGCAATGTAGCCTTCGACCTCATCGGGATCGAAGATCTGGCCGTCGAAGAAACCATCGGGGCCGAGCACCAGGCCGGCGCCTGTCGCGCCGACGGCGGTGGCTATGCGCAGCGCACCCTCGACCTTCGAATTGGCGCCAGGCAGTGCGACGCCAAGCGGCTTCAGCGCCGAACGGTAGAGATCTGGGCGGTAGCAGTCGCGGGCAATAGCGAGATTGTCGGGCGTGTGTTCGACATGCCCCCAACGCACCATCTGCGTGTAGAACCACAGCGCATGGCTCTTCCAGGGAAAGTTCGCCGCCTTGTCGAAGGGCAGGAAGAAGTCTTCGATATCCAGCGCCGCTCCTCCACCCAATTGGAGATGGCCGGTCAGGATCGGCAACTGGACCGAGGGCGGCAGGCCAAGGAAGCCGGGCTGCGCCATCACCCCGGCCAGTTCGCCATGGTTGGCCGGATCCTGGCACCAGCGCGCCGAGTGGTGTAGCGCGCGCAGCAGCGCCGCCAAGGCGTCGGGGGACTGTTCGGCCCAGACCTTGCGCACGCCGATCACCTTCTCCGGGCTGTTGCGCCATATCTGCGCCTTGACGGTGACGATGTGGCCGGTGCCGGCGGCCACCGCGGCGCTGTTCCAGGGTTCGCCGACGCAGTAGCCATCGATCCGCCCAGTGGCCAGCGCGTCGGCCATGAAGGGCGGCGGCACGATGACGATCTCGATCTCGCGCGTCGGATCGATGCCACAGGCGGCGAGCCAGTAGCGCAGCTCGTAATTATGCCCGGAATGCGGATGCACGACGGCGAATCGCAGCGGGTCGCGGCCGGCAGCGGCGCGCTCGCGGATGAGCGCGCCAAGTGCGGCACCGGCGCGCGCCGGGTCGAGATCGGGGGCAGCACCATGCGCTGCCATGCCGGCCCAGACGGCATTGGAAATGGTGACGCAGTTGCCGCCGAGACCSAGCGAGAACGGCACGATGGTTTCTGAAGCGAGCGGCGTCAGCCCGAGATTGCAGGCGAGCGGCATCGGTCCCAGCATATGCGCGAGATGGAAGTGGCCGATGGCGATGCGGTCGCGGATGTTGGCCCAGGACGTCTCGCGGTGCAGCGTGAGGTCRATGCCTTCGCGTGCGGCAAAGCCAAGCTCGCCGGCCGCGACCAGCACCGCACTGTCGAACAGCGGCATGAAGCCGGCGGTGATCTGATGCTCGGCGCCCATGCTCATTCGTCCTCCGCCGGTCCCAACAAGCCGGCGGCGGTCACCAGGCTCTGGGCGATGTCGCCGATCTTGCGGTTCTGGTTCATCGCCGTCTTGCGCAGCAGCGTGTAGGCAGCCTCTTCGCTGAGGCCACGCGACTTCATCAGGATGCCTTTGGCGCGATCGATCACCTTGCGGCTCTCGAGCTCGCTGCGCGCCTCTTCCAGTTCGCGCGCCATGCGCGAAAAGGCGTTGAAACGGCTGACCGCCATGTCGAGGATCGGCTTGACGCGCTCCTGCCGCAGGCCGTCGACGACATAGGCCGAAACGCCGGCATCGACCGCCGCCTCGATCGAGGCCTGGTCGGAGCGGTCGACGAACATGGCGATCGGCCGCTTCACCGCCCGCGACAGCTGGAACATGTTTTCCAGCATGTCGCGGTTCGGGTTTTCGAGATCGATGACGATGACGTCGGGTTCGATCTCGGCGATCCGCCGCGCAATGCCGGTCACGTCATGGATGACGGTGACCCGCTCATGGCCGGCCTCGCGCAGCCCCGCCTCGATGATCGCGGCGCGGATGCGGTTTTCATCGATCACCAGGACGGCGAGTGCGGTTCGGACCATGCCTGCATTGTGCCCAAGCGAGGGAATTGTGCAATGCGGGATAACCCGGCGAGCGCAACATTCGCTGCGCATGGCACGCTGAAACGGCTGCACTGCCGCACACCATGGCCCTGGCCTCGCATGATTTCTGTGTCATCAGAACGATAGCCGACCGGGTTATGCCTGCGCAGGGGCTTGTGGTGGAACAGGGGCCGACCAGGTCTTCCAGGACCCGCACCACCCTGTGCCCAGCAACGCGCCGACCTGGAGCTTGATCCGCATAGCGAATCCGCTTCGGGGAAGATCATGCTCAAACCCAGAGATAGAGCCAAAGAGAGACGAGATGTGGCTGAGTGAATTCGAAATTGTCCTTCGCGACCGCGTGATCCCCAATGGCGCCATCCGGATCGAAAACGGCCGCATCGAAGAGGTCCGCGACGCGCCTGTCGAGAATGCCGACATCGTGGGTGGAGGCCGCCTGCTGCTGCCCGGTTTCATCGACATGCATGGCGACATGGTGGAGAAGGAAGTGGAGCCGCGCCTCGGCGTGCATGTGCCGATGACGATCGGCATTGCCGAACTCGACAAGAAGCTGGCCTCCTGCGGCGTGACCACGGCCTATGCCGCGCTCTCCTTCATCGGCGCCAGCGTCTCCAGCGGCGTGCTGCGCTCGGAAGAGCATACGTCTGATATCATCGAGACCATCGCCGGACTGAAGGACGACCTTTTGGTCGATCATCGCATCCATGCCCGGTTCGAGGTGACCTTCGCCGCGGCCATCGGCGTGCTGCAGAGACTGATGGACGCCGGCAAGCTGCACCTGATCTCACTGATGGACCACACGCCCGGACAGGGGCAGTACCGCGACGTCGAACTCTACATCGCCCGCATCGCCAAGGAGCGCGGCATGTCGGTTGCCGAGGCATCCGAGATCGTCGGCCAGCGCATCGCCGGCCGAAATGGACATGGCGACGTCCTCAGCACGCTGCAGGACCTGTCGGCATTTGCCCGTGCCCGCGGCATCGTGCTCGCCTCTCATGACGACGACACGCTGGAGAAGGTGGAATTCGTCCATGGCCTGGGTGCCGCGCTGAGCGAATTCCCGGTGACCCTGGAGGCGGCGCAAGAAGCCCGCAGGCTCGGAATGCACACCGTCATGGGCGCGCCCAATGCACTGCGCGGCAATTCCTATTCCGGCAATCTTTCCGCCCGGCAGGCCTACGAGGCTGGACTGCTCGACATGCTGGCCAGCGACTACCACCCGGCCTCGATCCTGCCGGCTGTTCTCAGCCTGGCGGCGCTGGATGACGGCGGCCTTGTGGCGGCGGCCGCGCTGACCAGCTCCAATCCGGCCAAGGCATTGGGGCTTGACGACCGTGGCGCCATCGAGACGGGACTTCTGGCCGATCTCGTCGTGGCCGACCGCCAGCCGGTCGCACGCGTCCGCGCCACCTTCCGCGCCGGCCGCATGATCTACAGCGACGGTACGCTGGGCCTGCGCCGGCATTGAACAAGAAAATAGTGTACTGTCACCGTAATTCACGCAATTCGAGAAAATGAAATGGATAAAAAGGAACTTGAATCACTCCTAAATAAAGACCTTTCAGCAAATGGCTTCAAGAAGAAGTCTGCGACATGGTACCGCCAAGATGCAGGTGCGCTTCAAGTCGTTAATTTGCAGAAATCAAACTTCGGGCTAAGATTCTACGTGAATATTGGCTGCGTTCCAAACGGGATGTCTGTTGAAGGATTGCCAACCCCTAAGGAATACGATTGTCCGATTAAGATCAGACTTGACAGTGCCTTCCCTGATCAGAAAACGAGGATAGAAGAAACATTGGATCTTGAAATTTCTGGACTAAAGGACGATGAAAGATCTGCTAACATAT
>NZ_JBFULQ010000027.1:0-24175 GCF_054049815.1 Mesorhizobium sp. P5_C1
AAGGTAGGGTTGGAAATTGTCATGCGGCTGGCTGCCGCCCGTGCTCGAGATGGCATTGGCCGCCATGGGTGACGCGTTGTCAGCCAGATTGTAGTAGGTCTGAGCCTGCGTGTTGGCCAACACCGAACTGGTCGGCAGCTGCGACGTTGCCGTCGCCGTGGACCCCAACGGCGGATGCGAATGCGCCGGAATCTGGGCGACTGTCAGCGTGACCGTTTCGACGCCGCCGGTCTCGGCCAGGATGAAGCCGTTGCCCTGATGGATCGGAAGGCGACCTTGCAGATCCGGCAGTGCGAACGTGCTCTGACCGTCGCCGCCATAGCTCGTGCCGATCAGTTGGAACAGCGTCTCGTACTCCGAGATCGGCAGAAGTTGCCCGCTGCAGAACATCCAGCCGGCCGGCGCGAAATTACCGGCAAATATACGAATTTCGCCTACATAGGGTTGTCCCATGGTTGCGCYCCCTCAATTCGGCGACGGAAAGATGCCCTGCAGGGCAATGCAGAAACTCAGCGTCAGAAACGGCTGCATGTTGATATGCGCCTGGCTGCCACCGGTATTCGAGACCGAAGCCGGCGCCATGGCCACCAGCTGAGTGGCTGTGCCGTAGGTGTTGGCAGGAGCTTTTGTGAGAATCGCGCCATTCGGATTGGCGACCCCTCCGGGATTGCTATTGGCATTGATCATGTGCGTGTGCGTGGGCAATTCCGAGATCGATAGCGTATGGGCCGGCTCGCCGCCGCGCTCGCCGAGCGTGTGACCGCTGCCGACGTGGATCGGCGTACGTCCCTGATAGTTGGGCAGCGCGAAATTCACGCGGCCGTCACCGCCGAACGTCGTTCCCAGCAGCGAAAACAGCGCCTGGTTCTGGTTGATGGGCAGCAACTGCCCATTGCAAAGCGCCCAGCCCTTGGGCGCGAACACAAAAGACATGATTCTGATTTCGGAAAGAAATGGTTCCGACATCGCCGCTCCCTCACATTTGGTCCATACTAAACAGATACTGCTAATTTACGCAACGTCATGCAAGAGGCAAATAAAAGAATTTGTTTAACTTGCCTTTTATTAAATTTCGCCGGCAAACAACCATGGGCGCCGCGCAGCACAAAACAACAGCGCTGCCAGTGACCTAATGGCCAACGCTCCTATCATGACAGGGCGCTGGCCGTCCCGATTCGGTTCCTCGGGACAGCCGACGCATGGAGGCGAACTATCCTCAGAAACCACCGGTCGGCAAACTCGGCAGCGTGACGGAACCGACGGTTCCGAACGAACCGGTCTGCGAGACCGTATCGCCATTGTTGTTGCCGCTGACGGCGCCGACGCCACCCTGGATGTTGAACGTGCCGTTCAGCTGCCGCAGTCGGATTTCGCCGAGTGTCGATGCACCCAAGGTCGTGTTGTTGCCGGAAATGTTAAGGTTGAGCGTTTCGCCGTCGCCGGCGCTGCTGTTCAGGACATCCAGAACGTGGCCGCCGGTTGTGCTGTTGTTGGTAAACACATTGTTGAGGATCGTGGCGTTCAGGACCGCTGTCGTCCCCGACGCCACCGTGCCGCCTATGTTGGTGATATCCAGTGTTGCGCCGGTGGCGTTATTGGCGTTGTTGACGGCGATGTTGCCCTGGATCAACAGATTGTTGACCATGTCTGCACCGCTCGTAAACGTATCGAAATTCGTTTCGAACTCGATGGCCGAACCGCTGTCGACGTTGCCCTCGGTTCCGACTGGCGAGGTGTCGCCGATGTGGTTGTTCTGGATGGTCCAGTTGGCATCGTTCACGCTGCCGCCGCCGACCGAGACAACCGAGATGTGAACGCCTTGCTTGGAGACGTTGTTGATCGTGTTGTCGGAAATCGCGACGGCAAGCTTTCCGAGATCGTGTGAGTCCGCCTCGACCTGGACGTCGATGGCGCGGCGGCCGTTCACGAAGCCGGCGTCGTTGCTGATGGTGTTGTTGCGGATGGAGCCGTTGATCTGCCCGCCATCGGGTGTCGCGGCGCTGCCACCGGCCGCGTCCACCTGAACCACGCCGGCCAGGGTCGTCAACCTCGCCAGATTGTGGAAGATGTTGCCGTCGGCCGCGGTCGGTCCGCCAATGGTGAAGTTGAGAATGCCGTTGGCGGAATTGGACAGATAAAGCGTGTTGTTGCCGTCGCCGCTTGTATTGTCCGCGTCGTGGAAATTGTTCTTCTGCACGATGGCGTTGACGGTGCCCGAACCCTGGTTGCTGATCTGCACGCCGTCCTGATCGATCAGGGTGAATTCGCTGCTGGTCACGTTCACCGTGCCGGAAGTCGTCCCGAACAGGTTGGCGAGGAAGCCGTCCGCGCCGGTCGCAGAAGTCGTGAACAGCGCATGGTCGACCGTGAACGAGGTGAAGTTCGTGTTGGTGTTGAAGAGAAGGACGCCGTTCGACTGCGACGACTGCCAGCCGGAAACCTTCGAGTTGTTGTCGAAGGCGTTGACGCCGGTGATGTTCTGGGCAAACCAGCCATTGCCGCCGCCAAAGCCTGCCGGATTGCCGCTCGATCCATCGGACGCCGGGTTGGACGCGCCGGGATTGGTGATGTTGACGGCCGACAGTTTGATGTTGCCGCCGCCGATGCTCTGCACACCGTCCAGGCCGGCATTGGTGATGTTCATCTGGCGCAGATTGACGTTTGACGCGTTGGTCAGCACCACGCTGTCTCCGGTGGTGTTCTGGATCGTGCCGCCGGTGCCATTGAGCACGAGGAAGCCGCCTGATGTGGCACCATCGCCGGTAACGGTCAGCCCGTTGGCGCCGGTGTTGTTGAGCACGATGCCGTTGACGGCGCCGTTGGCCGAGATACTCCGGAATGTGAGGCCGCTCGCGCCGATCGTGGTGTTGGCAACGTTAAGCGCCGTGCCCGTGGTCGAGGTTATCGTGTTGACGCTGCCCTGCACCGTCACCGTGCCGCCGCCGGTGGCGTTGAAACCGATGCCGCTGGTGGTGTTGATGGCCAGGCCGCCGCCGGTAAAGTCGACCGTCGCGCCGGTGTTGTTGGTCAGGCTGACGCCGGCAGCCGTCCCCGAGCTGATCGACTTCGACGCGCCGGAGAAGGTGATGGTGCCGGCGGCATTGCCGTCGAGGAAGATGCCGGTCTGGCCCCCCACACTGTGGCTGATGTTGCCCGACAGGGTGATGTTTTGCGCGGTCAGCGCCCGGTCCTGGATGTCGAGGCCCCGCCCGGTGCCGCTGGTGATGGTGCCGGCATAGGTGAGACCCGCGGTGCCGCCGGTGTTGGCGCCGCCGGCGCCGTCGCCGATACGGATCACGGCAGCATTGCCGCCGACCAGCGAGCCGCCGCCGAGACTGACCGTCCCGGTGCCGGTGACCGTATCCATGATGACGGCGCTGCCGCCGCCGGCGCCCTTGGTGGTCGTGGCGAAATTCACGCCCGCAGCGGCGACGATGACCGTGTCGAGATTGACGGCGATGCCGCTCGTCGTCGTGATCGAATTGCCGGCGCCGGTCACCGAGACCGTGCCACCGCCCGTGGCATTGAACCCTGTTCCGGAGGTGGTGTTGATCGCCAGCCCGCCATTGCTGAAGTTGATCGTCGCGCCAGCGTTCGTCGCCAGGTCGACCGCCGTATTGACGCCGGTGGTCAGCGTCTTGGTGCCGCCGCTGAAATTGAAGGTGCCGCCGGTGTTGCCATGGACAAAGATGCCGTTGTCGAAGCCGCCCGTGGCGGTGAGATTGCCGGCCAGCGTGATGGTGCCGCTGGTGACGCCGGAGATATCGACGATCTTGCCTGCCGCGGCGGTTTTGCTGATCGTACCATTGTAGGTGACGGTTGATGTACCACCGGCGACAAGGAAACCGACACCGCTCGGATTGGTGATCGAAGTGCCGCTGGAGAAGCTGAACGTGCCGCCCGAGCCGTTGAGGATGTCGACGCCGGCATCGCCGCCATTGAGCGTCGTGGTACCGTTGAAATTGTAGGTGCCGTCGGCATTGTCGAATTGCAGGCCTGTGCCGTTGGTCGCCGACAATATGCCGGTCTGGAAGGTAATCGCGCCGGTGGCGTGGCCGCCCGAAATGCTGACCATGGCGGCGTTGTTCGCCTGGGTGATGTTGCCGCCGTAGGTGACGGCTGCGGTGCCGCCGACGACGTTGAACGCGGTTCCGGTCGGGCTGGTGATCGAGGTGCCGCTGCCAAAGCCGAAACTACCGCCCGATCCGGTGAGGATGTCCACGCCGGCGTCGCCGCCATTCAGCGTCGTCGTGCCGTTGAACAGATAGGTGCCGTCGGCATTGTTGAACTGCAGGCCGGTGCCGTTGGTCGCCGACAGCGTGCCGGTCTGGAAGGTGATCGTTCCGGTGGTGTGGCCCGTGACCGAGACCAGCGCGGCGTTGTTGGCCTGGGTGATGTTGCCGTTGTAGGTGACGCTCGCCGAGCTTGTGTCGACATTGAACGCGGTTCCGGTCGGGCTGGTGATCGAAGTGCCGGCGCCGAAGCTGAAGGTGCCGCTCGACCCGGTGAGGATGTCGACGCCGGCATCGCCGCCATTGAGCGTGGTTGTGCCGTTGAAATTGTAGGTGCCATCCGCATTGGCGAACTGCAGGCCGGTGCCGTTGGTCGCCGAAAGCGTGCCGGTGTTGAAGGTCAGCGCGCCGGTGTGTCCGGCCGAAACGCTGACCAGGGCGGCATTGTTCGCCTGGGTGATGTTGCCGCCATAAGTGACAGCGACCGTGCCGCCGACAACATTGAACGAAGCGCCCGAAGCACCGCTCAGCGCGCCGGAGCCGAGGCCGATGGTGCCGCCGACACTGGTCAGGCTCACATTGTTGACGCCGCCGGCCGACGAGGTCGAGTCCAGCGCGATGGTGGCGACGACACCGGAGAGGTTGATCGCCTGGCCACCGGTGGCATTCACGGTCTCGGCGGCCGCGGAAGCGGTGATGCCCATCGTGCCGCCCGTGCCGGCGATACCGGTACCGGTGGTGGTGTCGATGGTCAGGCCACCGGTGAAGCTGGTCGTGCCGCCGCCCTGCGAGAGACCGATGCCGCTGGTCGTGTCGATGTTGGCGAGGCCGGTGACATTGAGCGTGCCGGATGCAACGTGGATGCCGCCGCCGGTTGTCGAGGTGTTGTTCACCGTCACTGTGTTGAAATTGAAGGTGCCGGTGTTGGTGTTGATGGCATCGATGCCGAAGCCCGTCGTGTTGGAAACGCTTGTCGCGCCGGTGACGGTGAAGGTGCCGGCAACGCCGTCGAAGGTGATGCCGCTAGCGACGCCGTTGACGACGGCGCTGACGCTGGACAACGTCATGTTGACGGTCAGCGGATCGAGATCGAAGGCCGCGCCGTTGATGGTGGTGACCACGCCGGCGCTGCTGTTCAGCGTGAAGGCAGTGGTCTTGGTGTTGGCGATGACACCGGTGCCCCCAGTGTTGGCGAGGCTGAGCGTGCCCAGATCAAAGGTGCCGCTGGTGTTGGTGAAGCTGAGGCCATTGCCCTGGATGCGCGTGCCGGGAGTGCCCATGCCGAGCGTGCCGGCACTGACGGTGCCGCCGGCGCCGTTGGAATCGAAGCGGACATTGTTGAACACGATGCCGCCGCTGCCGGCGCCGCCGGTCACTTTGTTGCCGGCAAACGACCTGATCGCGATCGAATTGTCCGTCGCATTGATGTTCTGGCCGACGAAGGACGCCGCCAGTCCGGACGCGGTCGACCTGAGCGTGTTGCCGTCGATCGAGAGGATAAGCTTGTCGGCTGTCGCCGCGCCGCTCGTCGAGAAGTCGAGTGCGTTGCCGCCGGCGGTGATGGTGTTGTTCTTGAGCACGAAATTGGAAGCAAGCGTAGCATTGACGAAAATGCCGGCGCCGCTGCCGCTGTTGATGGCCGTGACGTTCTGGACCCCGGCGGTGATGACGCCTGTGCCGCTGAATGGCAGGTTGATCGTCGCGGCCGCGCCGCTGCTGGCCAGGATCGGGTGTGAATTGTCGAGGCCGCCGGGGTTCGTGACTACCGTCGAAGCCTGGATGGTGGTGAAGTGGAAGGAGGACGGCGCGCCAAGGCCGCCGCCAACGCCGAGCGGCCCCACGTCGATGTCCGCATCGCCGGACATGAACGAGATCACCGCTTGCCCGTCCTTGAGGTCGAGCGAACTGTTGCCGATGTTGATGGTCGCCTGGTTCGTGTCGACGGTCTTGTCGATCAGCACGAAGACATTGGCGCTGGAAGCCTCCGCCTGGGCGACGCTGCCCGGATTGAGGAAGCTGCCGTCACCGGTGCCCGAAATCTCGCCGGCGGCGTCGATGTAGTAGACGCTGATCGCCGACAGGTTCGAGATGTCGCCGACGAACGTGACGTCGTCGAAATCGTAATTGCCGCTGAGCGGCAAGGTGTCGGTGGCGTGGATGACCTGGCCGCCGGTGGTCGAGATCAGCGATTCGGCCGGTCCCGCGCCGTCACCGAACACCAGCGTTGCATTGGTCGTGCTGGAGAACTGGATGCCCTGCGCGACATTGGTGATGGTCGACGTCTGGGTGCCGCCGGGGTTGACGGTGTCGCCGAGCTGGATGGTGGCCGCGCCCGTGGTCCCGGCCATGTCGATGCCGAGCGTGCCGGCAAAGCCGCCGCCGGCGACATCGAAATCGCCGGCGTTGATGCCGGTGCTGATGATCGCGCCGTTGAGATCGAGGCCGATGGCGTTTGCGCCACCGAGCCCGATGTTGAGGCTGGTGATGCTCAGCGCCGAGCCGAGCGTGCCTGCGACATCGAAGCCACGCGAGGTGATGCCTTGCAGGTTGACCGTGCCGAGGATGATGCCGCCGCCGCCGACATTGTTGAGCGAGACGCCGGTGGCGGCGCCATTGGTGGAGATGGAGCTGAAGTTGACGCTGCCCGCGCCGACCGTCGCGTTGTCGAGCTTGAGGGCGGTGCCGGTCGTCGTGGTGATGGTGTTGTTGCTGCCGTTGACGGTGACCGTGCCGGCGCCGAAGGTGCTGGCGGTGAAGCCGGTGCCGCTGGTGGTGGTGATGCCGAGGCCGCCGCCGGTGAAGGCGAGCGTTGCCGTGCCCTGTCCCGGGCCGATGCTGGGCTGCTTGACGACAGCGTCGTTGGCGCCGGTGTTGAAGGTCTTCGTCGCCCCGGAGAAGGTGATCGTGCCTTCCGACGAACCATCGACCAGGACACCGGTGCCGCCTGTGTGATTTATGGTGCTCGAAATGTTGTAAACGCCGTCGGCGTTGCCGCTGAAGACGAAGGCCGTCGACGCCGTGGTCGAAAGCACCGAACCGCTGAGGTTGAGGGTGGCGAGGTCGCCACCGCCGGCGCTCACCACGCTGCCCGCATTGACCTTGACCGAGCCGTTGTAGTTCAGCGTGCCACCGGTATTGCCGCCGACAGCGATGGCAAAGCCGCTGGTGCTTGTCGTCGCGCCGATGCTGGCGGTACCGCCATTGCCGCCGATGTTGACGGTGCCGCCCATCACGCCGTTGAAATCAATGCCGCGCGTGCCGCCGTCGATGGTCAGGCTGGACCCGGCGACATTGGCGATGTTGACCGTTGCAACCTGGCCACTGAACTGGAAGCCGGAAGTGTCGACGTCGATGTTGGTCGTTCCGGTGAAGTTGACGGACTTCCCGGAGCCGGTCGTCACGCCGGACACGGTGACGCCGATGACACCCGTATTGGTCAGGCCGCCGATGTTCACATTGCCGGCGAGGTCGACGGTGTTCAGCAACACGCCGCCACCGGCAGCGGTGGCGACCGACGAAATACTGTCGAAGGCGATGCCGCCACTGCCGACATTGGCAAAGCCCACCACCAGCCCGTCACCGCCGGAAGCGATGGTGTTGTTGGTGCCAGTTACGCTGACGCTGCTGCCGAACGCGACGAAGCCCGCCCCGCCTGTCGTCGTTATGTCGAGACCGCCATTGGTGAAATTGATCGTGCCGTTGGTGTTGGGGGCCGGAGTACCCGCCGGGAACGCGCCGAGGATGCCGAGGCTGACGGCATCGGTCGTGCCAGAGCTGATCTGCTTGCTGGCGCCGGAGAAGGTGACGGTTGCCGCCGTGCCGTTGTCGATGTTGGCCACGACGATGTTGCCGCCGGCCGTGGCGTTGCCGTCGGTCAGGTTGCCCGACAGCGTCACCGAGCCGCCGGTGAKTTCCCGGATCGAAACCGCCGCACCGGACCCGTTGCTGGCGATGGTGCCGCCATAGGAGATGACCGCATTGCCGCCGCTCGCATTGGTGGCCGAGCCGACGTTGAAGGCCGCGCCCGCACCGGTGTTGGTCAGCGTGCCGGTGCCGAGATTGAGCGAGCCGGTCAGGTTCTGCAAATTGATGCCGTTGCCGGCGGCGAAGCTGGCGCTGACCGAGGTGAAACCGCCGCTGACGGTCGCGTTGCTGATGCTGACGCCGGTGCCGTTGGTGGTGGAAACCGTGTTTGTGCCGGACAGCRCCACCGCGCCATGGTCGGCAGAGAAGCCGACGCCGCCGCTGTTCTGGATGGCGAGGCCGCCCGAGAAGGTCAGCGTGTCGGTGCTGCCGGCCAGGCGCTGCCACTCGACGCCGCCGCCGGTGGCGTTGGTGATGGAGACCGCGCCGGCGAAGGTCACCGACGCCGCGGCGAGGGTGGTATTCTGGATCTGGATGGCGTTGGACGTCGTGCCGCCGATCGTCACCGGGCCGTTGAACAGAAGCGTCGGCGACGCGGCGAGGTCGGACAGCAATATACCGTTCTGGCCGCCGCCGCTCGAATTGATGGCGCCGAACTGCGCCGAGCCGCCGGAACCGTTTTCGACCCTTGTGCCGTTGCTGAACGAGATCGCCGGCAGGCCGGTGGTCGTCACCGTGTTGCCGGCCGCGCCGAAGAACAGCGTGCCGCCGAGATCGGACACCAGGCCGGCCGCCTCGACGGTGTTGACAGTGACCACGCCCGAGAAGCCAACACGGTTGCCCGGGATGATGCTCGCCCACAAGGCACTGTTGAGCCCGGCGCTGGCGCCGGTACCGTCGATATTGAAAGTGGCCGTGCCGAGGTCGATGTTGTTACCGCCTCCCACCGCACCGCTCGCGACGACACCGATGGCGCTCGCACCGGGGAACGTTGTGCTGGTCGCCGTCTTGACCGCGACATTGGTCGTGTCGAATTTGATGTCGCCAGCCACACCGACCAGCAACAGGCCATAGCCGCCGACGCGGTTCGCCGTGGTGCCGGCGACAAAGGCGCCGCCATCGACCTGGTCGATGGCGGGGGTGGCCGCATTGGCGTCGAAAATGGCGGTCGTCAACAGGAAGCCGCCGACTTCGCCCTTGTTGCCGAGAAGCGTGATGTCGGAGAAGGCGCTGACCTTCATGGTGCCGGCGCCAGCCGTGCCGTCGACCGAAGCGATGTTGCCGCCCGTGGCCGAGAGGGTGAGGTTCGACAGCGCAACCTCGCTGTTGGCGGCCCCGTCGACGATCGACAGTGCGCCACCGTCGCCACCGGCGATCGTCGCCCGGTTGAGCACAAACTCGGTGATGGCGGTGCCATGCACGCCAATGCCGGTGCCGGTGTTGCTGATGATGACGTTGTCGATGCTGGCGCGGCCGGTGAAATCGACCGTGTTGCCACTCGCCGTCGTCAGCGTCGGCAGCACGGTGTCGACGCCGGCAGGCGCATCGATGATGCTCGACGAATTGATGTTGCTGAACTTGAAGTTGCCGCCGAGCGTGCCGCCGACACCGCCATAGGGCGCGGTGTCGATGGAGTCGCCGGCCTTGAGGCCGATCAGGATCTGGCCGTCGGCGAGATTCAGTGTGTTGTTGCCGCCGCCATTCTGCTGCGCCAGCATCATGTTGATCAAATTGCTGGTGCCGTTCTGCGACCTGTCGATCAGCGCAATGATCTTGGCGCCTGACGCTTCGGCGCCGGCGATCGAGCCTGGATTGTCGGCGGTGCCATCGCCGGTGCCGTTCGGGTCGACATAATAGATGGTGGAGCCCTGCGCTTCGGAGATATCGCCGATGAAGCCGCCGGTGGCGCCGTTGACATCCTTGAAATTGTAGGTGCCGCCGGCCGGGAAGCCGCCGGTTGAATTCAGGATGTCGACCGCCTTGACCGTCGACAGCTTGTCGGCGGCACCCTCGCCGTCGCCATAGATGAAGTTGACCGCGGTCGTGTTGCTGAACTGGAAGCCGATGCCGGGGCCAGCGCCGGGGCCGCCGATGGCGGAAGCGGTGGTGTTGGCCGGCGCGCCGGGATCGCCGAGCTGGATCGTGCCGGTGCCGGTGGTGTTGGTGAGGTTGACCGCCGTCGTGCCGGTCGAACTCGCGCTGGTCAGGTCGAAATCGCGCGCGGTGATGGTGCCGTTGACCACGGCATTGGCGAAGGTGATGCCGGTCGCGCCATTGCCGGTCATGGCGATGCCGAGGCTGGCGAAGGACAGCGTGCCCGAATTGGTGCCGGCAACGCTGACGCCGCTCTGGTTCAGGCCAACATTGGTGACGTTGGTGGCGCCGAAGGTGACGGTACCCGAATTGCCCGACAGGCTGATGCCCGTCGCGCTGCCACTGGCCGTGACCGCGCCGAACATCGCCGTACCGGCGACATTCGAAACGGCAAGCCCGGTTCCGGTTGAATTGGTGACGGAGAGCGGAGTTGTAGCGCTGAAGCTCGCGCCGGCGCCAAGCCCGCCAATCACGGCCCCGCCGCCGCCGGTCGCCGTCAGCGCCGAACCGGTGAAGCTGATCGCGCTGTTGGTCGGCGCCGTCGTGGTGCCGATGGCAAACAGATTGCCCGTGCCGGTCGACGTGACGCTGCCGCTGAAGGTCACCGAGCCGCCGGTGGTGCCGTCGATCTTGACCGCCGTGCCTGGTGCGCTTGCCGAACTGGATATGCCGGCCGAAACCGTGATCGCTGCGCTGCCGCCGGAAACGACGACGCCATCGCCGCTGCCGGAATTGGTGATGGTGCCGCCGATGCCGATCGTGCCGGTGTTGTTGGTCAGGCTGACGTCGGCGCCCGAAACCAGCGTCGTCACCAGGTTGCCGACATTGACGGTCGCGCCGCTGCCCTGCACCACGAAGCCGGGGCCGTTGCCGACAACTGTCGCGATGCTCGTCGTGCCGTTGAACGTGTAGATGCCGCTGGCGACATTGGTCAAACGGATGGCATCGCCATTGACGCGGCTGATGTCGACGGCGCCGAAGGTGACATTGCCGCCGCTGGTGTTTGCTATGACGATACCGCTGGAAACGATACCGCCCGAGCCATCCACGGTGACGCTTGCGAAGTTCACACCAGCCGCGCCGATGGTCATTCCGGTACCGCCGATGAGAATCCCCTTCTCATCCGGCCCGGCGCCGGTCGCCACGGTATTGCTGGCGCCGGTCACCGTCAGCGTACCGCCATTGATGGCGCTGAAGCCGTAACCGCCGTCGGTGGTCAGGTCGAGCCCGCCGGTGAAGTTTATCTTCCCGCCGGTGTTGCCGCTCAGGTCGATCGCGTTGGCGGCGCCGGTGCTGGCGGTGATCTTGCCGGTGAAGCTGGCGCTACCGCCGGTCATCGCGTTGATCTTCACCGCGCTTGCCGCGCCGGTCTGGTTGATCGTGCCGTTGTAGGTCAGGTTCGGCGCGGACGCATCGATGTTGACGGCGGTGCCTGAAGTGGTGCTGATCGAGCTCGCCGCGCCGAAGGTAAAGGTTCCGCTCGAACCATTGAGGACCGCGACACCCGAGCCGCTGCCGCCGGTGATGTCGAGATCGTTGAAGCTTGCTGTGCCGTCGAAATTGTTGGCCAGCACGGCGTTGACGCTGCTGCCGGTAATTGTCGTGTTGCCGGTGAAGTTGACGCTTGCGGCCGAATTGGCGAGCACGATGCCGGTCTGGCCTGGGGCCTGGATGTGCAGATTGTTGATTGTAACGGTGCCCGACGCGCCGTCGAGGACGAGACCGGTGGCGGCACCCGCGATCGTCACGCCACCGACGTTCAGGCCGTTGACCCCAGTTCCATCGATGGCAACGCCTATGCCGTTGCTGACGCTGAGGTTCTTGACGAGGTTGCCGTTGGCGAGGTCGATGGTGCTGTTGGCGGCGTTGTTGAGCGTCGCCCCGCCGAAGCCGAATGGATCGGCCTGCGTCGCGCCGGTAACGACATGGGTGCCGGTGACATTGGCGGGTGGGCCACCCAGGGTGACGGTACCGCCATTGGCGAAGGAAACGATCGACTGGCCGTTGGCCAGCGTGAAGCCATCGGCGTCGGTGTCGGTGGTCTGGACAGCCGCCGTCTTGACCAGCACGAAGATCGTGCTGGCGCTGGTGGTCAGATCATCGGCGGCGGCGGCATTGATCAAATTGCTGGCGCTGGAGCCATCGCCGAGGGGGCCGGTGCTGGTGGCGCCGACATAGATGACATTGGCGGCGTCGAACAGCTGCGGCCCGTTCAGCACCGTGTCATGGAAGGCATAAGTGCCGCTGCCCGGGTTCAGGCCGCGCATGTCGAGCGAAGCCGTCGTGCCGGTGATCGATCCGCCGCCGAACGAGAAGGTCGTGTCGGCGGTGGCTCCAGCCGCGCCATGCGTGCCCATTTGCACGCCGGTGCCGGCTGAAATGGTGCCGGTGCCGATCGTCACCGAGCCGCCGGTGGTGCCGGAAAGATCGATGCCGGTCGAACTGCCGGCGCCGGCGATGTCGAGCGAGGTGGCGGTGAAGGTCGACTGGCTGCCCGACAGGTCGAGCCCGGTCCGGCCGGTGGGCAGGCCGGTGATGTCGATGTTGCCGAAGCCGATCGTGCCGTTGGTGCCCGAAACGTCGATGCCGTTCTGGGTCGGCTGGCTGATGCTCACATCGCCGAACGTTACAGCGCCGGAATTGCCGCTGAGCAGGATGCCGTTCACACCAGCCTGGTTGATCGTCACCTGGCCGAACGTGACGGCGCCGGTATCATTTTTGAGCGAGATGCCGTCGCGGGATGGATTGGTGATGGTGACCGCGCCACCGAAACCAACCGTGGTGGAGCTGTCCCAGATGGTAATGCCGTCGAAAAGGGCGTTGGAGACCGTCGTCGCGCCGGTAACGGAGAAATTGCCGGAGGTGTGGAACAGGCCGACTCCACCCTGTCCGCCGGACTGGCTCAGCGCGTCCAGTGTGACATCGAGCTGGGTGCTGTTGGCAAGCCCGAGACTTTGGACTGTGAAGCCTGCCAGGCCGTTGCCCGAAATCGTGCCGCCAGTGATCGTCAGCTTTGCGGCGCCGATCGAATTGACGAAGACGCCATCGCCGCCATTGTCCTTCGCGTCGAGCGTCTCGAAACCATAGGTTCCTCCGCCGACGACGAACAGGCCGTGGCCGGTGTTGTTCGAGAGTGTCGTCGTGCCGGTGAAATTGTAGGCTCCGGCGCCGTCGATCGGCGGGCCGCTGCCGTCGATCTGCAGGCCGTCGCTCGTATTGCCGGTCGAGCTCAAATTGTTGGCGGTGACGCTGTTGACGCCATCGAACAGCAGACCATCGAGAGCGGCGCCCGAAACATTCAGGCCCGAAATCGTGACATTGCTGACGTTGCTGCCGTGGACACCGTTGGCGCTGCCGCCGGCGATGTTGAAATCGCGCAGCGAGCTGTTGTTGGCCAGGGTGACGACATCGCCGCTGCCGGAATCGGTCAGCGTCGCAGCACCCCCTGCATCCGAGACGACGCCTGTGTGTGTGATGTTGTCGCCGGTAATGTTGACCGGGATACCGCCGAGCGAGAAGGTCCGCCCGTTGCCGAACGAAGCCAGCGTCTGCCCGGCGCTGAGCGAGAAGCCGTTGACATCGTCGATGGCCGTGCCGCGATTGACCAGCACGAAGATCGCATCCGCGTCGGTGTTGGCATCGGCCGTCGCGATCGTGGCCAGGTCCAGCAGCGAGGAGCCGTTGCCCGAGCCGGTCGCGGAAGCGCCGACAAAGATCAGATTCTGGACGTCGAACAGTTGCGGGCCGCTGAACGTGGTCGAGCCGAACGCATAGTGGCCGAGCGTCTGGTTGAGGCCACGCGCGTCGAGCGAAGCGGTGATGCCGGCAATGGAACCGCCGCCGAAGCTGAACTCGGCATTGGCCGAATTAGCCGGCGAGCCGGCAATGCCGAAGCGCACGCCGGTGTCGACCCCGGCGATCGTACCGCCATTGGTGATGGCGATCGTTGCGCCGCCCGAGGTCGGCGACGAGAGATCGATGCCGATCGACCCAGCAGCACCGGTGCCGGTGACGTTGAGCGACAGTGCGGTGAAATTCGTACGGCTGCCGGAGAAGTCGAGGCCGGTGCCGACGCCGAGGCCGGAAATGACGATGTTGCCGGCGACCACCGCTGCATTGACGCCGGCAAACGAAATGCCGTCGCCGCCGGGGGCCGAGATGGCAACGTCGCCGAAGCGGATCGCCGCCGGCGAATTCGAAATGGCGATCGCCGGTCCGGTTGTGTTCGAGATCGTCGTCGCGCCGTTGACGGTGAAGCTGCCCGAGACCTGATCGAGCACCACGCCCGACGTGCCGCCGGACTGAGTGATCGAATCCAGCACCACATGCGCGGTGATCGGGTCGATGAAGACGGCGGTGCCGCCATTGCCCGACACGGTGCCGCCGGTGGTGGTGAAGCTGCCTGATGTCGCGGTGCCCTGCACGGTAATGCCGCGGTCGGCATTGTCCTTCGCATTGAGCGTCGCGAATGTATAGGTGCCCTTGCCGGTCGCATCGAGACCGTCGTCGCCATTGCCTTGCAGCAGCGTCGTGCCGGTGAAATTGTAGGTGCCGTCGCCCTCGATGTGCAGGCCGTCGAGGCCGTTGTTCTCAGCGGTGAAGTCCGAGCCCTTGATGCCGGTCGAGGTGCCCGTGAAGTCGGCGCCATTGCTACCGGCCCCGGTCACCGTGACATTGGTCAGCGTGGCGCCGGAGATGTTGTTGCCGAAGATGCCGTTGGCGCCGCCGGTGATGGTGATGCCGTTCAGCGTGTTGCCATTGCCCAGCGTAATGACGTTGTTGGCCGGATTGGTGCCCTGGATCGTGCCGTTGCTGCCGCCCAGGTTGAAGCTGCTGGTGCCGCCGCCGAAAAGCAGGGCGGTGACGCTGCTGCCACCGCCGATGACGGTCTGGCCATTGGTCAGCGTCACGCCGCCGGTGGTGATATTGCCGCTGCCGCCAAGCGCCACGACGAAGCCGTTGCCGGCCTTGGTCACCGCATCGTCCAGCGTCGTTGGATCGCCAATGGTGCCGAGGCCGAGCGAGTTACCGCCGTCGGCGAAGAAGAACTTGCCGAAAGCAGCGCCCGTGGCGGCATTGATGGCGAGGCGCGTCGTCGTGCCGCCGTTCACGTCCTGCGACTGGATCCTGACGCCGATATCGCCGCGCACGCGCTCGTTGACGCGTTTGCGCAGGCCTTCGCTGACCGGATAGACCGGCTCCGGCCCGCTGTCGGCCCCATTGTCGGCATTGTCAGAGCCGTGGCCGGGATTGAACGGGATGTTCAGCCGGACGCTGCCGGCGAACTGGGTGTCGTCGCGATTGTCGTTGCGGACCTCGCCGGCCAACACCAGCGAGGTGTTGCTGCCGAAGACATCGCCGATCGTATACTCGAACCCGGCCTTGGCGCCGGTGACGCTGTGGTCGTCGCCGTGCGGATCCTCGAAGTGATAGCCGCCGATATCCAGCCGCAGCGAATGCTTGTCGGGCAGGTTGATCGGCACCTGTGCGCCGACCTCGCCCTCGATGCCCCAGGCCGCGTATTGGCGATGATCAATCACCGATATCTGCTCGAGCAGCTGGTTTCCGACCATCGACAGGGTCGAGTCGGTGGAGCGGTCTTTGTAGTCGCCCTTGATCGGCAGATAGACGTTCACATGCGCGT
Organism: Mesorhizobium sp. P5_C1; assembly: GCF_054049815.1. Lineage (NCBI taxonomy): Bacteria > Pseudomonadati > Pseudomonadota > Alphaproteobacteria > Hyphomicrobiales > Phyllobacteriaceae > Mesorhizobium > Mesorhizobium sp. P5_C1. Next base: position 15,835 of record NZ_JBFULQ010000027.1, read on the forward strand.
CGAAATGCGGCGTGATCGCCTCGGCGCCGAGCGTCGCGGCGGTGAACTGGTTGCTGTTGAAGTTCTCGACGTTGAGATAGGCGTAGCCGCCGATCATCAGGTCCGGATTGACGATGCGGCGGACGCCGAGGCCGACATCCTGGCCGAAACCGTCCTTAAAATCGTGCTTGGCCCGGACATCCAGGAACAGCACCGATTCGGCCGTCTGCTTCAGCGGAATGAAGCCTTCGAGCGCGGCGTTGCCGCCATTGTTGTCAGCGCCGACGATGGCGCGCACCTGCGGCTGCCACAACCCGTTCGGGTCGGCATAGGCCGACATGCCTGAAAGGCCAAGCGCCAGCGTCGTAAGCGCCGTCGTCTTCCACAGATGCCTGGCAATTTGCGAACGGCGATAGCCGGCGCGCACGCGGAAGTCCTCCCCACGCGCCGCCATCTCACCAACTTGCCGAGATTTCTCGGTAGTTCCCATCCCAGGCGAGTCCTTCTGGGACTGCACGTCCCGCGTGTTCAAGTCTTACGCAGATTGTATTGTATAGCGAGTCTCGGCTCCTTCGATTTCTAGAGGTTTCCTCCAATTTTCTTTCGTGTGTCCGAAAGGTCACAGTACTTTTGCCGGCTTTCTTGGCGCCGGCCTAGCTTCCGAAACAGTCCCGAGTGTTGTATCAAACCCCACCGATGAAAATACCTGACGAGGAAAGAAAGAATGCGGGGCCTAAAGAAAATGTCATCAAGTTTAGCTCTTGCTAATCTAATGATCACAAGTTCAGCCGCCCTGTGGCTGGTCCTGTCGGCGGCAGGACCGGCCCTTGCCGAAGACGCCAAGCCGGCCCAGCCCAAACCGACTGATTCCAATGCAAAACCTGCCGATGCCAATCCGTGGGCGGTAAACTGCTCTAGTGGCTCGGCAACCGCCGAGCTTCAGTGCCAGGTGTCGCAGAACCTGACCGAAGCCAAGTCCGGACAGCGCGTGCTGACCGTGACCGTGCGCCGCGACAACGGCAATGGCGGCCTGGCCATGCTGCTCGCGCTGCCACATGGGCTGTTCCTGCCGTCCGGCGCCTCGTTCCAGATCGACCAGGGCCAGAAGACAGTGCTCGCCATCCAGACCAGCGACCAGAACGGCGCCTATGCCGCCACGCCGCTGTCAGCGGATATCATCAAGACCATGAAGTCGGGAACCAACCTGAACATCGGCATGGAATCGGTCACCCGCAAGCCGGTCACCATCCCGGTATCGCTCGCTGGCTTCACGGCTGCCGTCGCCAAGCTGGAATCCATCAAGTAGCGGGGGTGCTGTCGCGCCAACATCACGCAAGTCCGCACACCTCTGCCCCCATGAAACCGGGCTTGATTGTCTCTACCCGGAATGCTCCGTTGCCGCTTCGGACATCCGGAGAAGAATTCATGACGGGGTTTGTCGACCGCCTGCGCGCGACGCAACTGATGGAACGCGCCGGCCTGCAGGCGCTGGTGCTCTGCGCGCCCGAGGCATTCCACTATGCGACCGGTGCCTGGATCGGCCCGGCGGGACTGTTCCGGCGAGCCGGCGCCGGCTTCGTCGTCATCCCGGCCCGGCAAGACCTGCCGATCGGCGTCGTGGTGGCCGACTTCAACGCGACGCAGTTGCAGGCGGCATTGCCGGACGCCGTGGTCCGCAGCCACCCGATCTGGATCGAAACCGCCACGCTCGACGTCTCGACCATCGGCCATGCACTGGCGCAACGCATCGAGACCGGCCTCGCATCCTCTGGCCGGTCGCCCGACTTTTCCCGGCCAGCGACATTCGACCTGGCCAGTTCCGCCCGCGAGCTGAAGCAGATCCTGACAGGCTTCGGGCTTGACCGCGCGACCATCGGCGTCGATCTCGATTTCATTGCCGTCACCGATTTTTCGGTCCTGCAGGCGATGCTGCCGGGTTGTTCGATGGTCGACGGTTCGGCGGTTCTCGATCGGTTGCGGGCAGTAAAGTCGCAACGCGAGATCGAGCTGCTTCAGCAAGGCATCATCCTGTCGGAAGCCGGGCTGGACCGGTTGCAGGTGGACGCCATGGCCGGCATGCGCCAGGCCGATCTCGTCGCGCTCTACCGAGACGGCGTTGCCTCGGCCGCGGCCCGCCTATCGCATCCGGTTGCTACCGCCGAATACGTTACGCTGGGCGCCCGGGCCAAAGGCGCCGATGCCAAGGCAATGGCCGGCGATCCGCTGAAGTGCGACATGGTCTGCACCGTCGGCGGCTACGCCTCAGACATGTCGCGCAACTTCATTTTCGGGTCGCCATTCGCCGAACAGGCCGAGCTCCATGCCATCGCCGAGCGGGCCTTCGAGGATGGGCTGGCGGCCCTTGTTCCGGGAGCCTCGCTCGGCCATGTGCACCGCGTCGCCAGCGACAGCCTGGCGCGGCAAGGGCTACGCTCCTACCGCCGCGGCCATTTCGGCCATGGCGTCGGCCAGTCGGTCTTTTCCGAACAATGGCCGTTCATTGCCGCCGACAGCGATGTCGTCATCGAAGCCGGCATGGTGCTGGCCTTCGAAGTCCCGCTCTACATCGACGGCCTCGCCAGCTTCAATCTCGAGGATCAGTTCCTGATCACGCCGGACGGGCCGGTTGCCATGAACCGCTTGCCAAGACGGCTGGAGACGATTGGTTAGCGAGGGCGGGTTTGGTCCTGGTCGTTGCTCACTGCGGGAGTAGCGCTCCACAGCGCGATGCGCCAAGGTCGATAATTGAGTTTTCGCGCCGTGTTCGGCGCCTTTGCGGCAAGAGGGAAGAAATGCTCGACATGGCACCATCGAAACAGGCGGCCGCATGGCTCGGCTCCTTTGCCAAGGCGCTCGAAGCGGGCGATGTGGCGGCGGCAAGCAGCCTGTTCGTCGACGACTGCTACTGGCGCGATCTCCTGACCTTCACCTGGAACATCACGACCATGGAAGGACGCGGGGCGATCGCCGATATGCTCGCGTCGACGCTGGCGGCGACGAAGCCGACGGCTTGGCGGCTGACCGGCGAGGCGACCTCGGACGAGGGCACTGTCGAGGCCTGGTTCAGCTTCGAGACCGCATCGGCGCGTGGCCAGGGCGTCATGCGCCTGCGCGATGGCCGCTGCCGCACGCTGTTCACCGCAATGACCGACCTGAAAGGGTTCGAGGAGCGCAAGGGACCCGCGCGGCCGCTGGGCGTGCGCCACAAGGCCGACCCCGGCCGCGAGACCTGGACGGAGGCGCGGGCGCGCGAGACGCGCGACCTCGGCGCCGGCGAACAGCCCTATTGCCTTGTCATAGGCGGCGGTCAGGGCGGCATCATGCTGGGCGCGCGGCTCAGGCAGCTCGGCGTGCCCACCATCGTCATCGAGAAGAATGCGCGCCCCGGCGATTCCTGGCGCAACCGCTACCGCACGCTCGTGCTGCACGATCCGGTCTGGTACGATCATCTGCCCTACATTCCGTTCCCGGAAAACTGGCCGGTGTTCACGCCCAAGGACAAGATGGGCGACTGGCTGGAAATGTACACGCGCGTCATGGAGCTCAACTACTGGGTCGCCACGAAGTGCGTCAGTGCCTCCTATGACGAGGCCGAAAAGGTCTGGACCGTCGTCGTCGACCGCGTCGGCCGCCACATCACGCTGAAGCCGAAGCACATCGTGTTTGCCACCGGCGCATATGGCCCCCCGCGGCAGATCGATCTGCCGGGCGCCGATCAATTCAAGGGCGAGTTGCTGCACTCCAGCCAGTACTCCAGCGGCGAGAAATTCCGCGGCAGGAAGGTCGCCGTCATCGGCGCGGCAAGCTCGGGGCATGATGTCAGCGTCGACCTCTGGGAGAGCGGTGCGGAGGTCACCATGATCCAGCGCTCGCCGACCACAGTGGTCAAGTCGGACACGCTGATGGAAGTTGGCTTCGAGATCTTTTCGGAGAACGCGCTGGCGCGCGGCATCACCACCGAGAAGGCCGACATGATCGTCGCCTCGACGCCCTTCGCGTTGGTGCCGAAGGGCCAGCAGGCGCTCTACGAGGTGATCAAGGCGCGCGACGCGGCCTTCTACGACCGCCTGCGCGCCGCCGGCTTCGCCATCGATTTCGGCGATGACGAGACCGGTCTGCTGATGAAAGCATACCGCACCGGCTCCGGCTACTACATCGATGTCGGCGCTTCCGACCTGATCATCGACGGCGAGATCGGCGTGCGCAGCGGCGTCGCCATCAAATCGCTGACGCCGAGCGGCATCCTTTTCGAGGACGGCAGCGAGCTTGCCGCCGACGCGATCGTCGCCTGCACCGGTTTTCAGTCAATGAACGAGACGGTGGCCGCGATCGTCTCGCGCGAGGTCGCCGACAAGGTCGGCCCGTGCTGGGGGCTTGGCTCCGGCGTGAAGGGCGATCCCGGACCCTGGCAAGGCGAGTTGCGCAACATGTGGAAGCCGACTGCTCAGCAAGCGCTGTGGTTCCACGGCGGCAATCTGGCGCTGTCTCGCTTCTATTCGAAATATGTGGCGCTGCAGATCAAGGCGCGCATGGAAGGGATTGAGACGACCGTCTATGGGGCGTTCAGCAACGCCGGTCGGTGACGCCCGATCTTCCCCCACGTGGGGGAGATTGGCTCTCATCACTCGTGCCGATGCCCAAAGTGCTGCGCCGCCACCTCGACATGCGTATGCGCGGTGTGCGCCTCGAAACGCTCGGTCTCGCTGGCATCGTTGATCGCCTCGTTCGGCCACCAGGTGCCGCCGATGGCGATGCCTTCGCAGACCAGCCGCTGGTCGGCGACCAGCGACGCGCCGACCGCGTCGACAAAGGTAAAGCGACCTGGGCGCTGCCGCAGCACGGCGACGTCGCCGACGGTGCCGACCGCCAGCGTGCCGAGGTCGGGCCTGGCAATCACCTGCGCCGGGGCTTGTGTCGCCGCGCGTAGAACCTCGACCAGCGGCATGCCGAGCGCCAAAAGCTTCGACATGCAGACCAGGATGTCGAAGGCTGGCCCGTCGACGCAGTAGAGATGGACGTCGCTGCTGATCACGTCGGGCGCCAGCCCTTCCTCGAGCATGGCCCGGGCGACCGCGAAATCGAACGAGCCCATGCCATGGCCGAGGTCGAAGATGACGCCGCGCTCGCGCGCCAGCCGCATGTCCGGCCGCACCGCGCCCGAGGCGAACACCGGCGCGTTAGGGAACGGCCGGAAGCAGTGGGTGAGGATGTCGCCCTTGCGCAGGCGCGGCAGCACTTCCGAGCGGCCGGGCGGCGGCTCGTCGATATGCGCCATCAGCGGCAGGCCGGCCTGGTCGGCGGCCTCCAGCGCCAAGTCGACCGGGGCGATGCCGCTGGTGCCGCCGGCATGGCGGCCGGACCGAACTTTGACGCCGACCACGACATCGCGGTGTTCGCGCGCCGCGGCCACGACCTCGCGCGGTTCGCACAGCCTGAGATCGCTGCACTCGCCGACCGACACCGTCTGCGAGAAGCCGAAGATGCCGGCAAAGGAAATGTTGACATAGGCCAGGATGCGAACCTTCGAGCGCTCCATGACATGGCGGCGGAAGCCGAGGAAATTGCCCGCGCCCGCACTGCCCGCATCGATGAAGGTGGTGGTGCCGCTTTTGGCGGCCAGTCGGTCGGCATCGACGCCGAGCGACGTGCCGCCCCAATAGACGTGGCTGTGCAGGTCGACGAGGCCGGGAGTGACGATGCAGCCGGCGGCATCGACGATCTGCGCGGCGCGGTCGGCCGGGATATCGACATCGACCGCGGCAATGCGGCCATTGGCGATGGCGACATCGCGCGGCGCATCGAGCCTGGATGCCGGGTCGATCAGCCGTCCGCCCTTCAGCAGGAGGTCGAATTGCATTGAGGTAACCTCCGTTTCGTTGTTTTGCCGCCTCAAGACTTAGACCGGCCGGTAGGCCACCGCCTCGACTTCGATCTTGATGTCGATCATCAGCCGCGACTCGACCGTGGTGCGGGCCGGCGGGTTCTTCGGGAAATGCCTGGCATAGACCGCGTTGAAGGCGCAGAAATCGCGCGCGTCCTCAAGCCAGACCGTGGTCTTGACGACATCGTCCAGGGTGCAGCCGGCCAGCGCCAGCGCGGCCTTCACATTGGCGAGCACCTGTTCGGTCTGTTCCGTTATGCCGCCCTTGACCACGATGCCGTCGCTGCCTACGGGAACCTGGCCCGAGACATAAACGAAATCGCCGGCGCGCACGGCCGGCGACAGCGGCACATGCGACGTTCCAAAACACTGCTTCGGCAAGGGATCACCTCCTCTGATGACGTGACGGGATGCCATGGCGGCTCCCGCTTCGATCGACATCTACAGCGATCGGGGCGATCCTCATAGGGGTTCTGTTGGAAAGCAACATTTTCACAGAATCCATGTTGCTTTATTACAGAAGCGCTTGCATCGTGCGCGCCGTCACGCTGCTTTGAAGCCGCGACGATAGACGCACTTGCGAGACCGGAGACAGTGAAAAATGACCTACGACAAGAACCCGTTTCCGGCCGGCGATTCCGATCGCCATGCGCTCTGGGAAATGTTGGTGCGGCGCGACATCGACGCCTTCATCGGCCAGGACTGGTCGATGGTCGAGGATGATTTCGTGGCCTCGAGCTTCTTCGGCATGCATGCGCATTTCCTTAGCAATGCCGACGCCTGGCGGCTGCAGTTCCCGAGGCTGGAGGTCTATCGCGACGAGTGGCTGCGCCAGGCCAAGGAGACCGCGGCGACGAAATTCGCCGAACCGCTGCGCGAGGCGCTGTTTCGCGTCACCAACATGCGTGACATCGATGTCGACGGCGACCGCGCCGTGCTGCACAAGAAATTCGACGGTTCGGTCGCCAAGGCCGACGGCAGCGTCGACAGGCTGAAATGGCAGACGCTGTATTTCTRCACCAAGGTCGGCGGCAGCTGGAAGATTGCGGGCTTCGTCGGCTACATGCCGCATCCGCTTGGCAGCTCGTAGCGCTGGTTGAGCGGCGCTGCGCCGCTGATCAGTAGATCGTGACGAAGGCCGGGAACAGCAGGCCGGTCGCCCGGAAATGCTCGACCAGTTCGATGGCCGGGAAGATGGCGAGGAAATAGAGCCCGTCATAGAACGTGCGCTTCAGCGCCTGCGTCGAGAACTGCATCTGGTCATGGTCATGATACAGAAGCGGATTTGGCCAGAACCGGGGCGTGTTCTTGACATAGGCAAGGTAGGTCGGGCCGAACTTGCCAAGCAGGAATCCGGCTTCCTTGCGCGCCGTGATGTGGAAGATGAAGAAGCTGGCAAGACCAAGCGCGACGGCCGCCAGCAACGAGCCGTAGAGCAATCCGACCCCAACCGCGCCGACCGTCGAGAAAAAGTAGAGCGGGTTCTGGGTAATCGAAAATGGTCCGGTCGAGACCAGTTCCTCGTTCTTCTTGCCGCCGACATAGAGGATGCTCCACAGCCGTCCTACGACACAGACCAGTACCAGGCAGAAGCCGAACRGTTCGAGCGTCTCGTGCCCGTTCGAGCCTTCGCTGAGCGCCGGTTTTGTGAGAAACAGAAGCAGCACAGCCAGCACAGCCGCCGCCCGCACGAAGATCAGCCGCTTGCGCTGGTTGAAGGCCCGAGAAACCGGCTTTAGGGTAGCGTAGGTCATCGTGTTTCCTGAAGCCTGGCAACCGGGCGTCCGGCAACCTGGGGGCACTGGGCCACCCCATTGATGGCGGATGCAAGGCGTACGGCATTCTATCAGCGCACCGCGAGGCGTTCGTAAAGGCCTTTCGCGCGGCCCCAGCCCATTCTTACGAATTTGTAAGCCGCCGGACAGGCGAGCGTGAACTCGCTTCCCTACTGTGCTGGTGTCGGATCGGCCACCACCGGGCCGGATTCAATTGCCGCAACCGGCATCAAACAGGGAAACATCTCATGAGACGATTTGCGCTGGCCATCGCAATGGGCACCCTCGCCTTGTCCAGTCCGGTTTCCTCCGTGTTTGCCGCCACCGCGCCTTGCGAGGATACGCTGAAGACCCTTCGTGCGGCGGAGGCGGCAGCCACGCTCAGCGCCGCGGACAAGGCGAAGGTCTCGGAACTGGAAGCCAAGGGCATCGAACGCTGCAACGCCGACGACGACAAGCGCGCCGACGAGTTCTTCGCCCAGGCCATGAAGGTCATGGGCAAATAGTGCCGCGAACCACCAGCCGCAGGACGTCCGCCATGCTTTCTCCCACTACGCCAAATCTCGCAGTTCCCAGCCACAACAGGGTCCCGGAGGTCACGGTCGATTTCTGGCTGATCAAGCTGATGGCGGTGACCATGGGTGAAACGGCGGCCGACTATCTCGCCGTCAACCTCGGCCTCGGGCTGACCGTCACCTCACTGGTC